>NZ_JAJNJI010000006.1:0-237233 GCF_022386165.1 Mammaliicoccus sp. P-M58 | reverse complement strand
TTTGTACTCTAGCGCACGATATCTCTTATTCTTCGTGCGTTATGCCCCTATTTTGTACTCTAGCGCACGATATCTCTTATTCTTCGTGCGTTATGCCCCTATTTTGTACTCTAGCGCACGATATCTCTTATTCTTCGTGCGTGCTCACCTACTAATTTCATCTCCAATATAAAAAGCAGTAGAAACTCACATTTAAGTGAATTTCTACTGCTTCTTTAATGTCTATTTTTCAATATAAGCTTCTTTTAATGTAGAAACGCCTCCGAATTGGTGGTTCACTACGTTTTTAACGTTAGGTTTTTGAAGTTGTGCTACACCGACTTGATAAAGTGGTACAATACCCGCTTCATTTAATAACATACCTTCAGCTCTTTGTAATTCTGAAAGTCGTTTGTCAGGATTGCTTGCTAATGATGAGTCTGCTGCTTTAATAATACTGTCATATTCTTTATTAGACCAGCCAGTATTATTATGAGAACCGTCTGTAACATAAAGTTCTAAGAATGTCATTGGATCTGGATAATCTGGAATCCAGTTTTCTAGTGACATTTCATATTCACCTTTTGATACGAGATCAAGTTTTTGTTTAAATGGTTGTTGTTTAATTTTAATCGTAACACCATCTAAATTCTTCTCTAACTGTTCTTTAAAGTATTCAGCATCTCGTTTAGCTGTATCTTTATCATAAGTCATAAGCTCAATTGTAAATTTATCTTTACCTAATGCTTTTTTAGCTTTTTCATAATGTTCTTTTGCTTCTTTAACATTATATTGGTTCGTATTTTTCACGCCATCTTGATATTCCTTACCTTTACTATCTTTAACAAAATCTTTTGGTACAAAGTTATCTGTTGGAATAGAACCGTTGTTCAAGTTATTTTTTACGTATGCTTCTTTATCAATTGCTTTAGCAAATGCTAGTCTAAAGTCTTCATTCTTGAATTCAGGTACTGTATCTTCATTTAATTTGAAGTAATACGTTACGGTATCTAATTCTGTATTAAATGCTTTGTCATCTTTATATTTCTTAACTTGCTCTGCTGGTAAATCTACAATATCCAATTTATTAGTTTCATATAAATTTACAGCTGTTGAAGCTTCTTTAACGACTTTGTAGTTAACTTTATTTAATTTAACTTTATCTTTATCCCAGTAATCATCATTTTTTTCTAACGTAACTTTATCATCTGTTTTCCAGTCAGTCATTTTGAATGGTCCATTATATAATGTTGTTTTGACTGTTGTACCATACTTGTCACCTTGTTTTTTAACGAATTTTTCATTTTGTGGCATAAATGTACCGAATGACAATAATTCTTTATAATATGGTAATGATTTCGTTAGTTCAAATTCTAATGTATGATCATCTACTGCTTTAACACCAAGTTCTTCAGGCTTTTTATCTCCTGAATTAATTTCTTCTGCATTTTTAATATCGTATAAGATATATGCATATTCAGATGCAGTATCTGGATCTACAACTTTTCTCCAAGCAAAGACAAAATCATGTGCCGTCACTGGATCGCCATTTGACCATTTTGCATCATCTCTTAATTTAATCGTCCACTTCTTACCATCGCTCGTAGTTTTCGGGTCACCTTTTGCTACTGCTGGTATTGCTTTATCATCTTTATCTAATGTGTAGAGACCTTCCATTGTTTGGAAAAACATATCAAATGATAAACCATCTGTTGCCATAGCTGAATCCATCGTGGGTACATCACCATTAATTTGTAAGTCTAGCGTTTCATCACTCTTACCCTTACTACCGCCACCCGACGAACATGCACTCAATATGAGTACCGCTACTAACATCATTGTTAAAACTTTAAATATTTTAGACATGTAACTCATCCCCTAAGTTTATATTTAGTTAAACTACTGATTTGTTACTTTTGAACATAGGCATGTTTTAAATCTGTATCTCCACCAAACTTATGTCTTTCAATATCTTTCACATAACTTTGCGTTAATCTTGCATTCCCTTGTTGATAAATAGGTACAATAACCGCTTCATCTAATAATAATGATTCAGCATCTTGCATAGCTTCAACACGTTCTTGTTCTTTATCTAACAATTTATCTCCCGCATCGTTAATTTTGCTATCATATTCTTTATTCTTCCAACCAGTTTCATTCATCACATTATCACTTGTAAATAATTCTAAGAACGTCATAGCATCTGGGTAATCTGGGCCCCATCTACCGAATGAAATTTGATAATCCATGTTTGCTTCTAATTTTAATTTTTGCTTATAAGGCTGTTGTTTAACTTTGATTGTTACACCTGGTAAGTTTTGCTCAATTTGCTCTTTAAAGTATTCAGCATCTTTTTTAGCGTTATCTTGGTCATATGTTAATAATTCAAAAGTAAATTCATCTTTACCAAGTTCTTTCTTAGCAGCTTCTAAATGTTTCTTAGCTTCTGCTTTATTGAATTTATTATCTGTTTTAACACCTTTTGTATAGTCTTCTCCTTTAGTATCCTTTACAAATTCTGTAGGTACTAATGAGTTTGCTGCTTTAGAACCATTGTTTAAATTACTCTTAACATATTGTTCTCTATCAATTGATTGTGCGATTGCCATTCTTAAATCTTTATTTTTGAATTCAGGTACATCTTTTTGATTCATTCTCATAAAGTAAACTCTTGATTCAAGTTCTGTGTTATAAGCTTTATCATTTTTATATTTCTTAACATTTTCTGCTGGGATAAGTGCTTCATCTACATCCCCTGCGTTATACATATTTAGAGCTGTTTGAGGCTCTTTAACAACTTTAAAATTCACACTATCTAATTTCACATTACCTTTATCCCAATATTCTTTGTTCTTAGTTAAAGTATAATTATCTTCTGTCTTCCAGTCAGATAACGTAAATGGTCCATTGTATAGAGTATCTTCAGCAGTTGTACCATATTTATCGCCTTTTTCTTTTACGAATTTTTCATTTTGCGGTAAAAATGAACCGAATGACAATAATTCTTGGTAATAAGGTAATTCACGATTAAGTTTAATTTCTAATGTTTTGTCATCAATCGCTTTAACACCTAATTCTTCAGGCTTCTTATCACCTTTGTTAATATCTTCGGCATTTTCAATATCAAACATAATAAATGCATACTCAGAAGCAGTCTTTGGATCAACTAATTTACGCCAAGCATATACGAAATCATCTGCAGTAACTTTATCGCCATTTGACCACTTTGCATCTCTTAATTCAATCGTCCATGTCAAACCGTCTTTAGACTTTTTAGGATCACCCTTTGCAATACCCGGAATCGCTTTGTCATTTTTGTCTAACTTATACAACCCTTCCATCGTATTATTTAATGCATCAAAAGACACAGCATCAGTTGCTAAAGATGAATCCATTGATGGAATATCCGAAATAGAAATTAATCGTAACTTTTTGCCATCCCCTGCAGAACTGTCACTTTTATCCTTTCCGTTTCCACCACTACATGCCGATAAAAGTAAAATTATCGACAGAAATACTAAAAAGCCCCACCTTGCATGTTTGTTTTTCATAAACATTTCCCCTTATTCAATTTTTGAAAATTCAGTCATTTCTGAACTTTCTTCAATTATAATGTTAATTTGTTTGTGTCGCAACATAAGTTATCAAGAAATACATTTTTAGAATTTAATAAAGATTTCATAAGAATAATTATCCAATATCAAAAAATAAACCCTACAAATATTGAATTTGTAAGGTTTATTCCTAGGATTTATTTTGCGCCTTCTATTTCAACGCCTTTTAATGTGTAATCTCCACCGTATTTATGGTTTTGCCAATTTTTAATATATGGCTGTCTTAATCTTGCAGAACCTGTTTGGAATAATGGAGATATAGATGCTGAATCTAAAAATTCTGATTCTGCATCTTGTAATGCTTTAATACGTTTATCGCTATTTTCTGGTTTCAACATTTCATCTGAATTGGCTTCTTCTAACGCTTTATCATATGCTTTGTTATCATACCCTGTTTGGTTATGCGGTGAATCTGATGTAAATAAATCTAAGAATGTTGTTGGATCTGGATAATCTGGGAACCAACCTGCAAATGAAATATCAAAGTCTTTTTTAGACTCAAGTGCGAGTTTTTGTTTAAATGGTTGTTGTTTAATTTTTAATGTTACACCAGGTAAATTTTTCTCAACTTGTTCTTTTACAAATTCTCCTGCTTTTTTAGATTCGTCTTCATCATACGTTAGCAATTCAATTGTAAATTTATCTTTACCTAAGTCTTTTTTCGCTTTTTCAAGATGTTCTTTTGCATCTTTTTTGTTATAGCTTAGAGACGACTTCACACCTTCTGTATAATCTTTATCGTCGCTATCTTTCACGAAGTCTTTAATCATTAATGTATCTAATGGTTTAGAACCATTATTCAACAACGAATTCACATAAGATTTCTTATCTATTGATTTCGCGATTGCTTTTCTTAAATCTTCATTTTTTAAGTTCTCATTTTTCTCTTTATTAATTCTGAAGAAGTAACTACCTGATGTTGCTTCAGTAGAAAAATCTTCTCTGTCTTTATATTTTTTAATGTTTTGTGCATCTAACCCAACCATGTCTAACTTACCTGTTTGATACATATTAATGGCCGTTTGCGTATTTTTAACAACTTTAACGTTCACGTCTTTAACTTTCACTTTATCTTTATCCCAATATTCATCATTCTTTTCAAGCTTCCATTTATCTTCTGGTTTCCACTCTGTTAATTTATATGGTCCATTTGATAATGTCGTCTTAGCTGTTGTTCCAAATTTGTCACCTTGCTTTTCAACAAATTTTTCATTTTGAGGCATATATGAACCGAATGCTAATAAACTTTCCATCCAAGGCACATCTTTAATGAGTTTAATTTGAAGTGTGTGATCATCAATCGCTTTAACACCTAATTCTTCAGGCTTTTTATCACCTTGTGTAATCTCTTTTGCATTCTCTATATTTTCAAACATATAGGCAAATTCTGCAGCTGTATCTGGGTCCACTGACCTTTGCCATGCATATACAAAATCATGTGCTGTTACTGGATCACCGTTAGACCATTTGGCATTATCTCTTAATTGAATCGTCCATGTTTTTCCATCGCTAGACTTTTTAGGTTTATCTTTTGCAACACCTGGTATAGGTTTATCATTTTTATCTAATACGTATAAGCCTTCTAATGTTTGAGCAAAAGTTGTAAATGATACTTGGTCAGCTGCTAATGATGGGTCCATAGTTGGTATATCATCACCTGATGATAAATTCAGCTCATTTTTAGATTTGGACTGTTTAATATTGCTACCTTTTTCATCTTTATCATTACTACACGCTGACAAAATAAGCATCAATGAGACAACTATCATAAATATGACTTTATACTTTTTCATTTTTAATGCGCCTCCTCATTATTGTGTCAAACATCGTGAAAATATAAAGAAAAGCAACCAATGTTTCCATTGATTGCTTTCATTCACTTTTATTTAGCTCCAGCGATTTCTACTTCTTTAAGTGAGTAGTCTCCACCGAATTTATGTGGTTCCCAATTTTTAACGTAAGGTTGACGTAAACGAGCAACACCTTGTTGGTAAAGTGGCCCAATTGAAGCTGAGTCTAAGAATTTAGTTTCAGCATCTTGTAATAATTTAGTACGTTTAGCACTATTTTCATCTTTTAACATTTCATCAGAATTAGCTTCATCTAATGCTTTATCGTACTCAGCATTTGCATATCCTGTTTGGTTATGTGGACTATTTTTCTTGAATAAATCTAAGAATGTTGTTGGATCTGGATAGTCAGGACCCCAACCAGCGAATGAAATGTCATAATCGCCTTTAGATTCTAATGCTAATTTTTGTTTGAACGGTTGTTGTTTAATTTTTAGTGTTACACCTGGTAAGTTTTTCTCAACTTGTTCTTTAACGAACTCAGCTGCTTTTTTAGATTCATCAGCATCATAAGTTAGTAACTCGATGTTGAATTTATCTTTACCAGTTGCTTTTTTAGCTTTTTCTAACAATTTCTTAGCTTCTTCTTTGTCGTAGCCTAATGGAGATTTAACGCCATCGATGTAGTCTTTATCATCTTTATCTTTAACGAAATCTTTAACCATTAATTTATCTGATGCTATAGAACCATTATTTAATAATGATTTAACATATTGATCTTTATCAATAGATTTTGCGAATGCTTTTCTTAAATCTTCATTTTGTAAGTCTTTGTTTTTAGTTTTGTTAATTCTAAAGAAATAGTTAGAAGAGTTTAACTCTGTTGAGAAATCTTCTCTATCTTTATATTTTGTTACGTTTGAAGCATCTAATCCAACCATATCTAATTTACCAGTTTGGTACATGTTAATAGCTGTTTGTACTTCTTTTACAACTTTATAGTTAACTTCTTTAAGTTTAACTTTGTCTTTATCCCAATATTCTTTGTTTGGTACAAGCTTCCAATTATCTTCAGTTTTCCATTGTTTCATAATGAATGGACCGTTTGATAATGTAGCATCAGCAGTAGTCCCGAATTTCTTACCTTGCTTCTCAACGAATTTTTCATTTTGAGGCATGAATGAACCGAAAGCAAATAGACTTTGCATCCAAGGAACGTCTTTAATTAATTTAATTTCTAAAGTTTGATCATCAATTGCTTTAACACCTAATTCTTCAGGTTTTTTCTTACCTGCAGTAATGTCTTTAGCATTCTCGATGTTTTCAAACATATATGCATATTCAGCTGCTGTGTCTGGATCTACAGTTCTTTGCCAAGCATAAACGAAGTCATGCGCTGTTACTGGATCACCATTTGACCATTTTGCATTGTCTCTTAATTTGATCGTCCAAGTTTTACCGTCTGCAGATTTTTCAGGATCTGCTTTTGCAACACCTGGTGCAGGATTATCATCTTTATCTAATACATATAATCCTTCTAAAGTTTGGTTAAATGTAAAGAATGATACTTGGTCTGTTGCTAAAGATGAATCCATAGTTGGAATATCTGATGTTGAAGATAAGTTTAAGACGTTTTCAGATTTTTCGCTCTTAACGCCGCCTTTACCACCTTCGTCACTTTTAGAACCGCCACCACTACATGCTGCTAACGTTAAAACAGCTGCAACGAGTATTGACAATAAAACCGAAATCTTCTTCCTCATATAGCTTTTCCCCCTTGTTTTCTTACTTCTGAGTAATCAGAAGAGTTATTATAATTATATTTTAAAAATGCATGAATAACAATAAAAATTCACACAATTTTCAAACAATTGTTAAAATGCGGTAAATCTTGATTAAAAACTATAATTTATGCTTCTGTTAAATCAAAGTCTTTATTATAGTTGGCCTTCTTCTCAGCAAATTCTTTTTCAGAACAATATACAAAGTGATCCGGACCTACTTCTCTTAATTCTAGTTTGTCGTCGTCTTCATATTTATGTATATCTGGATTATATGAAGATCTTGTTCTTGTTCGTTCAGAATCAGGATCTGGTAATGGAATTGCTGATAATAATGATTTCGTATATTCATGTTGAGGGTGCTTATAAATTTGGTCAGATGGTCCAAGTTCAACCAATTTACCAAAGTACATGACACCGATTCTATCTGAAATATATTTAACCATTGATAAATCATGCGCGATGAATAAGAACGTAATGCCTTTTTCATCTTGTAGCTTTTGCATTAAGTTAACGACTTGTGCTTGAATCGAAACATCAAGTGCAGAGATAGGTTCATCTGCAATAATGAATTCTGGTTCAACAGCTAATGCACGTGCAATTCCTAACCTTTGTCTTTGTCCACCTGAGAACTCATGTGGATATCTATTAGCATGCTCTTTATTTAAACCAACTGTTTCAAGTAATTCGTAAACACGTTTTTTTCTTTCTTCTTTACTTGAAACTAATTTGTGAACATCTAAACCTTCAGCAATAATATCCATAACTTTAAGACGTGGATTTAACGATGCATATGGATCTTGGAAAATCATTTGCATACGACGATTAAATCGTAATAAATCTTTACGCTTTTTGATATTTTGTATATCAACGTTATCAAAGATGACTTTCCCGTCAGTTGCATCATATAGTTTAATAAGTGTGCGTCCCGTTGTGGATTTACCACAACCAGACTCACCAACTAAACCTAATGTTTCACCTTTAAATATTTGAAATGAGATATCATCTACCGCTCTTACCTCATTTTTCTTGCCTACGTTGAAATATTGCTTTAAATTTTGAACATCAATCAGTACTTCTTTTTTATCAGCCATTAGAACGTCACCCTTTCTACACGTTTTGGCTTGTCAAATTGATCTGGTGTTGCTTTTTGTTTTAATTTAACAGCTTCTGGTAATTCTACTTTAGGTGCTCTTTCATCTAACAACCATGACTTCACAAAGTGTGTAGGTGAAATTTGGAACCAAGGTGGCTCTTCCTTAAAGTCAATATCTAAGGCATATTCACTACGTCTAGCAAATGCATCTCCAACAGGTGGCTTGATTAAATCTGGTGGTGTTCCAGGAATAGCCAAAAGTTCTGTATCATGAGATGTTTCTAAACTTGGCATTGATGATAGTAAACCCCATGTGTATGGATGTTTAGGATTATAGAAAATTTCATCAACTGAACCTGTTTCTACAATTTGTCCACCATACATAACTGCTACTCTATCTGCCACGTTTGCTACTACACCTAAGTCATGTGTAATAAAGATAATAGAAGTATCTATTTTATGTTGTAATTCTTTCATCAATTCTAATATTTGTGCTTGAATGGTTACGTCTAATGCTGTTGTAGGTTCATCTGCAATTAAGATTTTAGGGTCACAAGCTAATGCTGTTGCAATAACAATCCTTTGTCTTTGACCACCTGAAAATTGGTGAGGATAGTTATTAAATCTTTCTTTTGCTTTCGGTAAACCTACTAAATTTAAAATATCTAATGCACGTTTTTTAGCATCTTGTTTAGATAATTTTTGATGCTTAATAAGTGGTTCCATGACTTGCTTACCAATTTTCATTGTTGGGTTGAGTGAAGTCATAGGATCTTGGAATATCATACCAATCTCTTTACCACGAATCTTCTGCATTTCTTTTTCGCTTAATTTTGCAATATCTTTCCCGTCAAACAAAATGGATCCGTCTTTAATTCGACCTACTTTTTTCGGCAATAAGCGTGTTAATGCTTTAGTCGTAACAGATTTACCTGAACCTGATTCACCAACTATTGCGAGTGTTTCCCCTTTATCTAAATAAAAGTCTACACCTCTTACTGCTTGTACTTCCCCCGCGTCAATGTCGAAGGAAACATGTAAGTTATTTACTTCTAATATTCTCTTAGCCATAATTAATTTCCTCCTTATTTACGCATTTTAGGGTCAAACGCATCTCTTAAACCATCACTGAATAAGTAGAAGAATAAGATTAATAAACTTAATACTGTTGCTGGTACGAATAATTCATGTGGGTAAATCAGCAACATTTTTCTACCAGTATCAACTAATGAACCTAGTGATGCTTGTGGTGCTGGAATACCTAATCCAATGAAGCTTAAGAATGCTTCGAAGAAAATTGCACTTGGAACTGTAAACATTGACGTTACAATAATTGGGCCAAGTGTATTCGGTAAAATATGTTTAAAGATTAATTTAAAGTTAGAAACCCCTAATGTTCTAGATGCCATTACGAATTCTTGTTCTTTAATTTTCAAGAATTGTCCACGTACAATACGACTCATACCGAGCCAACCTGTAACGGACATGGCTAAAATAATTGTCCATATAGATGGATCAAATAGTAATACGAATAAAATTACGACAATTAAGTTTGGAATAGAAGATAGTATTTCTACAATACGTTGTAAAACATCATCTATTCTTCCCCCGAAGTAACCTGATACAGCACCGTAAATGACACCGATAAAGATATCTAGAGCTGCCGCTACAACACCGATGAATAAGGATACTTGTGTCCCTCTCCAAGTACGTGTCCATAAGTCACGTCCAAGTTCATCCGTACCGAACCAATAATTTTCTTGAACGTTTTGACTTTCATATATGTCAAAGCCATCCTTGTCTGTGCCATCAAATGGTAAGAATGGCACTTTATCTAATACTGGAATTTTCGGTGGTAAGTTTGCATGTGCAACGTTTTGATCACTAAATTTATGATCGTTCATTAAAGGTCCTACTAAAGAAATAACTGTCAGTAAGATAAGAAATACTAAACCAACAATCGCTAGTCTATTCCCTACAAGTTGCTTCCAAGCATCTTGCCAGAATGTACGACTTTTTCTTTCGAATTTTTCTTCTACTACTTTATCTCTTCCATGTAATACGAAGCTTTCTGCTGGCATACCTTGTGTTGAGTGTGTAACAGAGGCGTTATCATAACCGCTATTATTTAACTTGTTATCATCATTATTAGCCATTATTTTTTACCTCCTTCAACACGGATTCTTGGATCTACTAATCCGTAAAGTACATCAACTAAAAAGATTGAAATAATAAATAAGAAACTGAATAGTAACGTTAAAGCCATAATGACTGGATAATCATTTGTTTGTATTGATCGAACGAATTGGTCACCTAAACCTGGAACGCCGAATATATTTTCAATTGTCAAAGTACCTGTTAAGATACCTGCTAACATTGGCACGATAATCGTAATAATCGGAATTAATCCATTACGTACTGCATGTCCAAAAATAACACGTGCACTTGACATCCCCTTAGCTCTTGCTAATTCTATGTAATCAGAACTTAGGACCTCAATCATTTCAGAACGAATATAACGTGCAATTGTTGCCGTTACACCTGCTGCTAATGCAATTGATGGTAATACAGCAGTCATAAATCCACTCCAACCTGCTACAGGGAATATTTGCCATTCAACAGCAAATACATATTGTAGTAATACAGCTAGAACGAATGATGGAACTGAAATAAATATTACCGATAGGAAGGTGGCCCCATAGTCTACTATTGTATTTTGCCTGATTGCAGCAACTATACCTAATAATAAACCAGTAATAGTTCCTAAAATCATCGCATATGTACCCATTTCTACAGATGGTCCAAGTCTAGGTTTAATTAAACTCCAAACCTCTCTGTTATCGTATTGGAATGAAATACCAAAATCTCCTTTCGCGACATTTTTTAAATAGTTCGCGTATTGTACTGGTACAGGATCATTCAAACCATACTTTTCATTTATAATAACCTTCTGCTCTTCTGATAATTTCTCATCGTTGTACGGTGAACCCGGTAACAATTTCATTAAGAAAAATGTTATCGTCATAATTAAAAACAATGATATGAACATATAAATAATACGTTTCAAAGTATATCTAACCATTGTTTTGCCTCCAATCCCCTTATCGAATTCATATTTCTTTTAATATTCAGAAATATTTATATACATTATACAGAATTTATACAATGTAAATCAACACGAATATTCAGAATTTTGAATATGAAAGTGTTCAAAATAATAGATTATTTTATTACGATAAAGCGACAACGCGATGTTGATATACACTTTATTAGCATAAATATACAACATTTGTTTACTAATTACCTATTTTTTCTAATTTTCAGTCATTTACTATGTAGTAGCATACAATAATTATACATAAGTAAAATTACACTTATTTTTTTATTAAGTTCCACAAAACATAAATATTTTTTTCTAATCTGTTATAATACACTTAAATCTAATGATAAGAGGTAGGTAATAATGAAATTTTGGGGTATTTTTACTATAGGTTATATTGGCCTATTTGCTGTCCTTTGTCTTATCTTTTTAAAAGACCTAGATCAAGCAGCTAATATATACTTTTACATCATGACAATTGCTTTTGCAGCGAGTTGGATTGTCGCAATGAAACAAGATGGCGTTGGAGAAGTTTCTAGACAAGCTGTTCGGAAGTTTAATTTTCATATGAAGTCTAAAGCGTCACAAGATTACTTGAAAGACGATGAAATCATGAATCCAAATATGAAAGAACTACATTTAAAAGAAAGAAAAATACATAACTGGGTATTACCTTTTGTCGTATTAAGTACATTATTTTTTATTATCTCAATCTTTCTAGGATTTATCGTTTAATATTTTTCATAAAAAAAGCTGAAACACCAAATTTTCATTGGTATTTCAGCTTTATTTTTATAATCTATTTTTGATATTTTTTGAAGACTAATACTGCATTATGTCCACCAAAACCTAAACTATTACTCATAGCGTACTCAATATCTAATTTAGCCGCTTCATTAGGCGTATAGTCTAAATCGATTTCTGGATCTGGTGTATTTGCATTAATTGTCGGAGCGACAATACTATTTTCAATTGATAAAGCCGTTAAGATTGATTCAACTGCACCAGTTGCACCAAGTAAATGACCCATCATTGATTTAGTTGAACTTACTTTTAAGTTCTTAGCTGCATCACCAAAAGTAGATTTAATAGCTAATACTTCATATAAATCACCAATTGGCGTACTTGTTCCATGCGCATTTAAATATTGGATATCTTCTGGTTTAATACCAGCATCTTTAATGGCTTCTTGCATTGCACGAGCACCGCCTTCTCCATTTGGAGATGGTGCTGTTATATGGAATGCATCACCAGTTGATCCATAACCTACAATCTCAGCATAAATATGTGCACCACGTGCTTCAGCTGATTCTAATGATTCTAATACGACTACTCCAGCACCTTCACCCATGATGAAACCATCTCTTCCTTCTTGGAAAGGGCGACACGCTGTATTTTTGTCAGGATTTGTAGATAATGCTTTATTCGCACTGAAACCTGCCATAGCCATTTCTGTTATAGGTGCCTCTGTACCACCAGCTAACATAACATCAGCATCACCACGTTGGATGATTTTAAATGCATCACCTATAGAGTTTGTACCTGTTGCACAAGCTGTAACTGTACAACCATTTGGTCCTTTAGCACCTAAATCTATAGATACTTGACCAGTTGCCATATCTGGAATCATCATTGGTACGAAGAAAGGACTTACACGTTTTGGACCGCGTTTTAATAGCATATTGTGTGAGTATTCGAATGTTTCCATACCACCAATACCTGAACCAATCCAAACACCTACACGGTGACTATTTTCATCTGTAATTTCATATTTAGAATCTTTTAGTGCTTCACGAGCTGCAACAATTGCATATTGCGTGAATCTATCCATTTTACGAGCATCTTTTTTCGGAATATGATCATCAATATTGAAATCTTTCAATTCACCTGCTAATTTAGCTGGAAATTCAGAAACATCAATCCTTGTTACTTCGTCTATGCCGTTTTTACCGTTAATTGCATTTTCCCAAGTTGTAGGCACGTCATTTCCTAAAGGATTTAATGTACCTAAACCAGTCATTACAACACGTTTTTTCTCTGTCATTATCCAATTTCCTCCTATTTACCCCAGCGTAACGTTATGGCACCCCAAGTCAGGCCGCCACCAAATCCAACTAGGACTATTGTATCGTTATCTTTTATTTTACCTTGTTCTAATTCATATGCAATACTTAAGGGTATTGAAGCTGCAGATGTATTCCCGTATCTATCTACAGTTACACTCATCTTCTCTTTAGCAATACCTAATCTTTCACGTGCAGATTCCATAATTCTGATATTAGCTTGATGTGGTACAAACATATCGATGTCATCTGATTGTAGACCTGCTTTTTCTACTGCTTTAGTTGAAGCTTCACCCATAATTCTAACTGCAAACTTAAAGACTTCTCGTCCATTCATTTGGATTGTATTAGCATCCATATCTTGATATAGGTATGGTCCACCATTACCATCTGAACCAAGCTCAACACTTAGTATACCTTTACCTTCTGATACTTCGCCAATGATTGCTGCGCCAGCACCATCACCAAATAATATCGCTGTACTTCTGTCATTCATATCTGTAATTTTCGTTAGTTTATCAGCACCAACTACTAATACATTTTTATAAAGACCAGATTGTACAAATTGTTGTGCAGTTACTATACCATAAATAAAACCAGTACATGCAGCAAGTTGATCCATAGATGGAACTTTATTTAAACCTAATCTCTGCTGTAATGTTGTTGCTACAGTTGGAAATGGTTTATCCCCTGTTGAAGTTGCTACGATAATCATTTCGATTTCTTCTTTATCCATTCCTGAATCTTCAATCGCTCTTACCGCAGCTTCGTATGCCAAATCACTTGTATCTTCAGTATCATCAGCAAAACGTCTTTCTTTTATACCTGTCATTTTTGTAATCCATTCATCTGATGTATCTAAATAACTTTCAAAATGTTCATTTTTTACCACGCGTTTAGGCGCATATGCACCAAAACCTTTTATACCAATATCCATTATATTGACACCTTCTTATAATCTGTTGTTATTATCAGGTACTAATTTAACATACTTATACCATTATACACAAGCACAGACTCACTTTTAAAAATATTTAAATCGTTTTCATCATATAAGGTATACAATTTATAAAAAGTTAATTATAATAAATGATATGACATTAACAGTTACGGAGGATAAAAAATGCAATACATCTTAACTTTTATATGGGCATTCTTATTATCACAAATGATAAACTTTGTATTACATAGTTTAGGCGGTTCAGATGAAGCGCTAAATTTTGTTAGTCCAACTATTTATGCAATCATTTTTACAGTTGTTATTATTCTTTTAGATGCATTAATTGGTAAATCTTCTGAGGACAAACAAAGTACACAACATTCATAAAAAAATCCCGTCAATTATATGACGGGATTTTTTTGTTTGTCATCAACTATATAATTTTTAGCTGATAATCAACGTGTGAAGGTGGGCGTTGTGAACACTTCTCGCCAAACTTGTTCATAACGGGGGCGTTGCGAACACTTCTTACCAAACTTGTTTATAACGGCGGCGTTATTTATAAAACTCGGCCGAAGTGTTACTAAGGATAGCCATAGTTACAAAACTCGGCTGAAATGTTACTAAGGATAGCCATAGTTACAAAACTTGGCCGAAGTGTTACTAAGGATACCCATAGTTACAAAACTCAGTCGAAGTGTTACTAAGGATACCCATAGTTACAAAACTCAGTCGAAGTGTTACTAAGGATACCCATAGTTACAAAACTCAGCCGAAGTGTTACTAAGGATACCCATAGTTACAAAACTCGGCCGAAGTGTTACTAAGGCACTCGTTATTTGCACTTCTCACCAAACTTGCTAATTGCTTCCTTACTATCTTATACACATCACCAAAAAAATCCCGCCAATTACATGACGGGATTCATTATTATGCATTTACTTCAAATTTAACTTCACCATCTACTAAGTGTACGTTTACTATTGTACCTTCTTTTAATTCTTGACCGATCATTAATCTTGCTAATGGTGTTTCAATTTGTCTTTGTACAAATCGTTTCAATGGTCTTGCACCAAATTGTGGTTCATATGCTTCTTCAGCTATCCATTCTTTCACATCTTGATCTACACTAACTTTGATGTGTTGATCTACTAATCGAATGTTTAAGTTTGTAATAATATGATCTACGATATGACTCATATCTTTAATAGAAAGTGGTTTGAATAATACGATATCGTCCATTCTGTTTAATATTTCTGGTTTAAAGTAAGCATGCAAGCTGTCGTCTACTTGTTTTTTAGCTGATTCTTCAATTTCACCATTTTCAGTAACACCATCTAATAAATATTGTGATCCAATGTTACTTGTCATAATGATAATTGTATTTTTAAAATCAACACTGCGACCTTTTGCATCTGTTAATCTACCTTCATCTAATAATTGAAGTAATACGTTAAACACATCATTGTGTGCTTTTTCAATTTCGTCTAATAAAATAACTGAATATGGTTGTCTTCTAACCGCTTCTGTTAATTGGCCACCTTCTTCATAACCTACATAACCTGGAGGCGCACCAATCAAACGTGCTACAGAGTGTTTTTCCATATATTCACTCATATCAATTCTGATCATATGCTTTTCAGAATCAAATAATGTTGCTGCTAATGTCTTAGCTAATTCAGTTTTACCAACACCAGTAGGACCTAAGAATAAGAAACTACCAATTGGTCTATTTGGGTCTTTAATACCTGCTCTAGCTCTTACAACAGCATCTGACACTAAATCTACTGCTTCATCTTGACCGACAACTCTCTCATGTAGAATGTCTGAAAGTTTAAGTAATTTTTCTCTTTCAGTTTCAACAAGTCTTGATACTGGAATACCTGTCCATTGACTGACGATATAACCAATTTCTTCATCTGTTACAACTTCTCTAATAAGTCGGTCATGGTCAGATCCTGTTTCTTCAGCAAATGCTTCTTCTAATTCTTTTAATTCTGCTTCTATTTGTGGAATCTTACCGTGTTTAAGTTCTGCTGCTTTAGCTAAATCATATTGATTTTCTGCATTTTCAAGCGCTTGTTTACTTTCATCTAATTCTGCTCTTTTATCTTGTAATGATTTGATTTGTTCTTTCTCTTGTTCAACTTTACTTTGTAATTGTTGTTGTTTTTCTTTTTCATCGGCTAATTCTTTTTGTAATTCTTCTAGACGAATTTGACTGCTTTGGTCAGATTCTGATTTAAGTGCATTTTCTTCGATTTCTAACTGCATCACACGTCTATTTACAGCATCTAACTCAGTTGGATTAGAACCCATTTCTGTACGTATTGTTGCACAAGCTTGGTCTACTAAATCTATCGCTTTGTCTGGTAAGAATCTATCTGTAATATATCTATCTGATAATTCCGTTGCTGCTACTAACGCTCTATCTTGAATACGAACACCATGGTGTACTTCATATCTTTCTTTCAAACCTCTTAAAATTGATATAGTATCTTCTAAGTCAGGTTCTTTAACGTTTACTTTTTGGAAACGTCTTTCTAATGCTGAGTCTTTTTCAATGTATTGACGATATTCATTTAAAGTTGTTGCACCGATACAATGTAACTCACCTCTTGCTAACATTGGTTTAAGCATGTTACCTGCATCCATTGCACCATCTGTTTTACCTGCGCCAACTAACATATGAATTTCATCAATGAATAATAAAATTCTTCCTTCAGATTCTTTAACTTCTTTTAAGACTGCTTTTAATCTTTCTTCAAATTCACCACGGAATTTGGCACCAGCAACTAGTGCTGATAAGTCTAATTCAAAAATTGTTTTATCTAATAGTGATTCAGGAACATCTCTTTTAACAATTCGTTGAGCAAGTCCTTCTACAATTGCTGTTTTACCAACACCAGGCTCACCTATTAATACTGGGTTGTTTTTAGTTTTTCTACTTAATATACGAATCGTATTACGAATTTCCTCATCTCTACCGATTACAGGATCCATTTTCCCTTTTCGAACTTCTTCGACTAAATCTCTACCGTATTTAGATAATGCTTCGTATTGTACTTCAGGATTTTGTGATGTCACACGATTCCCTCCTCTTATTTTATTAATAATTTCATTAACGACTTCTTTTTTATTGCCTACCATATCGATTGTTGTTTGATCAACTTCGATGGCTGCTTTTAAGATATGCTCTATAGACATATAGTCATCTTGCATTTCTTCTTTAATTTTATCTGCTTTATTAAATAATTCATTAAGCTTAGGCGAAATATATTGTCCATATTGGACGTTATCACCTTTAACTACAGAATATTGTTTTAACTTTTGTTCATATTTATCTTTTAAAATTTCTGTATCAATATTTGCTCTTTCAAGTGTTCTCTTATAAATACTTTCATCTTCATTTAAGGCTGCAAGTAATACAGCTTCTATTTCAATATTTTGTAGTTGATATGATTGTGATAATTGTTGTGCTTGTTCAATTGCACTTTGTACGGAATATGTCATCTGATTAATATCCAAATGTATCACCTCTTTAAATTTTCAACGGCCAATAGTTTGACTATCTTTGACCTTAATTTGATTATATACCTTTTGACCTTCTTTGACAAATATAAAGCATCAAAATTACAAAACTTTTTTATGACATTTTATGGTAAACTATAAGTGAAATCATAAGGGGAAGTGATCTTTTGCAAACTACATATACAGAAGCAACTTCAATTATTGAGTATATTATTCAACATGGTCAACGACACCATTTTAATGCCCACCATTATATATACCATACTGGAGACTTATGTAATCATATTTATGTAATTGTAGAGGGAAAAGTCATTACACATCGCGTAATGGAAGACGGGAAAGAATTTAATACTAAACTATTAGGCAGACATAGTATTTTCGGGTCGACAACATTATTTTGTGGAAGAAAGACACATAGCCTTTCAGCAAGAGTAAAAGAAGCAGCTGTCGTATTTAGTATTCCTAAAGTACAATTCGAAGAAGCCATTTTAAACGATGAAGTACTTAAATATGAATGGTTACTATGGGTACAGAATGAAAACGAAAAAAATGAATATCAAATTAGAGATGTCTATACACTTGGGAAAACGGGTGCGTTCTATTCGATATTGATTAAATTAGCAAATACCTATGGCATACAAGATGGTAATAGCATTTTGATCAATGTAGATTTAACAAATCATGAATTAGCCAATTTTTGTAATGTAACAAGAGAAAGTGTTAACCGTATGTTGAGTAATTTAAAGAAAGAGAAAATCGTCTCCATCCATCATAAAAAAATCACCATACACGACCTAGATTATTTAAAGAGAGCCATCAATTGCGAAAATTGTCCTTTATCTATATGTAGGATAGAATAAGTATTAAGATTTTAAAACCTTTATTCAATAAGGAGGATATCAATGAAAAACTTAATCTGGATTATTCTAGGTTTATGTAGTCTTATCTATTCTATAGATTTATTTTATAATGCAATTTTTAATAATAAGCCTTTGAATCCTGTTACTACTATCATATTGATATTCGTTATATTTTATATCATTTATGCTTTGATTTCAGAAAAGTATAAGAAAACAAAGTCTACTAATAATTAATTTCATTCAAGTAACTATAAACAACAAAAGCAGTAGAGATGCATGTTTTAAACATGATGCTCTACTGCTTTTTGATTACTTTAGCTTACACCTAATGCAATTTTAGCGTAACGTGACATTTTGTCTTTGCCCCATGGTGGATTCCAGACAATGTTAACTTCTGTTTCTTTAATTTCAGGTAATTCTGCTAATGCAGTTTTAACCTGGTCTATAATTTGTGGCCCCATTGGACAACCCATAGAAGTTAAAGTCATTTCTACTGTGCATAATCCTTCATCGTCTAAGTCAACGTTATATACAAGACCTAAGTTAACTATGTCAATTCCTAGTTCAGGGTCAATTACATTCTCAAGTGCACCGATAATACTATCTTTCATTGCTTCTTCCATATTTTCACCTCATTCTAAAAGTTACTATATATAATATATCAAATTTAAAGCATGGGTTAAAGAAAATGATATGATATTATTGTATGTATCATAAAGAAAAAATGGTAAGGAGTTATCGATATGGAAAAACATTTAATTTGTTTAGATTTAGATGGCACATTGTTAAACGATGAAAAGCACATCTCACCTTTTACTAAAAGAGTATTACAGTATTTAAAAAAATCCGGTCATGAAATTATGATTTCAACTGGTAGACCATATCGAGCAAGTGTGGATTATTACAACGCAATGAATATGAATACACCTATCATTAATTTTAATGGTGCTTATATTCATCATCCAACAGATAATAGGTTCCCAATGAAACATGAGCAATTTGATACTCGTATCGCATACAAAATTTATAAAGATATTAGTCAACTTGATATTAAAAATATTATTGCTGAAGTTAAAGACCAAGTGTATATCAACAACTATGATCAATCACTATTTGAAGGATTCAGCATGGGCAACCCTGAAATAAAATATGGAGAACTTGATCAATTACTACCTGAATCTCCTACGAGTTTATTAATTCAAGCAGAAGAAAGTGAAATTCCACGTATTAAAAGACATTTATATAAGCACTATGCTGAATTTATAGAACATCGTCGTTGGGGTGCTCCATTTCCTGTTATTGAAATTGTTAAAAAGGGTATTAACAAAGGTAAAGGGGTAAAATATGTCGCTGAATATTTAGATATAGATTTTGATAATATTATTGCTTTTGGTGATGAAGATAATGATTTTGAAATGATTCAATTTGCCAATTATGGTATCGCAATGGGAAATGCTATTCCAGAACTTAAAGAAATTGCAACAGAAGTTACAGACACTAATAATAATGATGGTATCGGAAAATACTTAAACAAACATTTTGACTTAAATATGTAAGGGGATTTTTACATGAAAATGATCGTAGATAGTGGTTCAGATTTAACGTTATCTCAAATTGAAGAAAAAGGATTTTACTTCTTACCTTTCGGAATTGTCATTGATGATCAAAATAAAGTTGATCAATATGAAATCTCAAACGAAGAAGTATTAGCAGCAATCAAAAACAATAAACATCCAAAGACGAATCAAGCAACTATGGAACAAATGACAAAAGTATTTACTGAAGTTGCTGAAAAGAAAGAACAAGCCATTTACTTAGCTTTTAGTAGTGCTTTAAGCGGGACATATCAAACGGCTTGTTTAGTTAAAAAACAAGTGAAAGAAACATACCCAGACCTTGATTTAACAATATACGACACATTAAGTGCATCAATGGGATGCGGTAAATTAATTCTCGATGTACAAGATAAAATTGAACAGTCATATACTTTTGAAGAGCTTGATACTTATATTAAAGAACGCATTGATAAAATTAGACACCTATTTACAGTTAAAGATTTAAACTATTTAGCAAGTGGTGGCAGACTTTCTAAAGGACAAGCATTTTTAGGTAACTTATTAAATATCAAGCCACTTCTTCATGTTGAAGAAGGCAAACTTGTTCCGATTGAGAAATATCGTGGTTCTAAAAAATTATGGCATGCCATTATAGATAAAATGCAAAACGAAAATAGTGATTACTCTGATGATATTATTTATATGACACATGCTGATGATATTGAAGAAGCTGAAAAAATTAAAGCACTGATACAATCATCACTTTCACCTCAAGATGTTGTCATTTCAAATATTGGCCCAGTTATATGTTCACATACTGGTAGTGGCACAGTCGCTATATTCTATTATAAGGAGTGATGGTAAGTGGCTAAAATTATCGTAATCGGTGCAGTTGCTGGAGGCGCAACAGTTGCTTCGCAAATTCGACGACTTGACTCGGATAGTGACATAACAGTTTATGAAAAAGATAGAGATATGAGCTTTGCAAACTGTGGCCTTCCCTATTATTTAGGAGAAGTCGTAGAAGATAGAGATATGATGTTATCAGCAACACCTGAACAATTTAAAGATAAAAAGCATATCACAGTCAAAACGTATCACGAAGCGATTGAATTAAATGATTCTAAAAAAACAATCACAATTAAAAATCATGAAACTGGTGAAATTTTTGAAGATGCATATGATAAACTCATTTTAAGTCCGGGTTGTCGTGCAAGACATTTAGGTTTTCAATCTGACCGTGTATTTACATTAAGAAATTTAGTTGATACTGACAAAATAGAAGACTTTATTCAAAAAGAAAATGTCCAATCTGCATTAATTGTCGGTGCTGGTTATGTGAGTTTAGAAATTTTGGAGAATTTATATAATAGAAATATCCAGACAACTTTGATTCATCGTAGCGACCACATTAATAAGAGTATGGATAAAGATTTAAATAAAGTCATATTTGATGAGTTAGAAAAAAGACATATTCCATATAGATTAAATGAAGAAATTGCAGATATTTCAGGACGAGAAGTAACTTTTAAATCTGGGAAAACAGAATCATATGATTTAGTCATAACTGGAGTCGGAATTGAACCGAATAGTGATTGGTTAAAATCATCTTCACTTAAATTAAATGAAAAAGGCTATATCCCAGTAAATGAATATTTCGAAACGAATTTAGAAGATGTATATGCATTAGGTGATGTAATCGAAACGTTCTATAGACATACAAAGAAACCAACTAGTGTTACTTTAGCTTGGGGTGCCCATAGAGCAGCAGCATTAATCGCCGAAAACATTACATCAAAATCATCAAGTTCTAAAGCCACTTTCAAAGGTTTACTTGGTACAAATATTGTAAAAATGTTTGATTATGCATTAGGCAGTGTTGGCGTTTTAGAAAGTGAACTCTCAAATTATGATTATGAAATAGTTGAACAAACTCAAAAACAACATGCTGGCTATTATCCAAGTGCCGAACCACTTACATTACGTGTTTATTTTGAAAAAGCAACACGCAAAATATTACGTGCATGTGCAGTCGGTAAAGATGGTGCTGACAAACGGATCGATATCATATCTACAGCAATAATAGGAGACCTAACAGTAGACGAACTACGTGATATTGAGATTGCTTACGCACCACCATTCTCTAGTCCAAAAGATATTGTAAATATGATTGGTTATAAAGCACAATCAAAATAAAAGCATGTGAATATTAGTAGAGCGACCTGAAAATGATGTTTTCAGGTCGCTATTTTATTTTATCTGCCTGCAAATCCCGTTTTCGGATCGGTAAAATTTTTTATCGGTCCATATTTCCTGTTTCTGGACCGGTACATTTTTTTATCGGTCCATACTTTCCGTTTCTGGACCGGTAATTTATTTTATCGGTCCATATTCCTCGTTTCTGGACCGGTAATTATTTTTATCGGTACAAAAACACATCCCCTACTACCTCTAACAATGAAAAAAGCTGGGACACGGATGTCCCAGCTTTACATATTATTGATTATTCTTTTGTCTTTTACTTCTTCTTGATACTAAGAAGATAAATAATCCAAATAATAGAATTACAAGTACTGCTGCTACTAAATAACTATTATTCAGTCCTCTTTCATTAATTATTGCATATAGTTCACTTTCTTCTCTATCCGTAATTAAGTCATATCGATTATCTTTACCTTTAATATTATCTCCTAATATAAGACCCGATAACATTTTATTTTTTTCAATAAGCTTATCATCTAATGTAACTTTTTTAGACTTACTGCTATCGTTAATATTCAAAATATAATCAATTGTATTTGTGTCATAATAAAACCAGTTTGTGCCTTTGTCATGCGGCAATACTTTCACTTTACCTTCATACAATTCTTGATATTGTTTAAAGGTATCAGCAATTTTTTCCAAATATTTTATTACTTCTTTATCCGTTCTAAAGTTCTGTAGCTGATTGATTGTTTCGATTTTCGAACCGTTTACAGCTATTTCTGTACCATAGTTCATCATAACTGGACCTTTATATCCCCACATATATGTCATTAATTGTTTAATACGTGTTCCAGGAAATTTGTTCTCATCTGCAGCATGTTTTGTGAAACGTTCTGTAAACCAAGTATCTGCAATGAGTACTTCACCTTTCTGATTATAAGTAGGAATTTCCGTATTTTCAGTTTTAAATGCATTTTGAATCTCAGTACGTGTGCCATTTGTCGATAAATGTTTAAAGTTCTTTGCGTTTATGCCCTCTTTATTTATGATGCCGTATGTATCCAATCCTTCTGGTAGGAACGCTTCAGCATCTATACCGTCTTGAACGATATTCATCGAAATACCATCGACATGATATTTATCAACAAATGCTTTAACTTTCGCTTTGTAAATGCCTTGATTCTCATTATTCTTTAAATCTATGAATTGATTATTCTTGAAATATGATTTTTGAATTTGATTTAAATTACCATTTGTAGATTGCTTAAATTCATCTGTATATGTAACTGGCATATCGACGATAATTTTCATATCTTTATGATGCACTTTATCTACTAATGATTTGAATGCTTTTTCTCCACCAAGTACTTTGTCGATATCATCATAGTTTTTCACTTTATACCCTAAAAAATCTTTCTGATCATGTGAAAAGACTGGTGAAATATGTATCGTATTAAATCCCATATCATGAATATAGTCTAGCTTTGATTCAATCCCTTGGAAATCCCCTCCAAGTGGTAAATCATTCGATTGATGATTATTTTTAACCATTTTATTGTTGTCGTTATTTCCATTCATAAAACGATCAACCACTAAACTATAAATTCTAGGGTATTTAACATCCTCGTATTCTTTCTCTTTCGCAAAAACATAGCTACTAAAAAGTGGTGCGATTAATATAATCGATATGATTATCTTTGTCCATTTATTCATTTATTCAACCCTCTTTATTACCCAATTAACTCTATTATACTAAAACGTTTACTTAACTGATAGAACTACATGAAATTGTCATAAATAAATTCAATAAAAAAATCCATTCATGTCTTGTATATACAAAATCATGAATGGATCGTAAAGTGGTTATTAACCAAAGTGTAATACGCCCATTGGTAAATAACTACCTAATAAAATCGTTAATACCATTACAACAATTGTTGCAATGAATAATCCTTGGCTGTTTTTATTCTTTTTCTTCTTAGCAATTGTCACTTCAATTAAACCAAGAACTGCAAGTCCAAGAATAAATTTAATACCATAAAGCATACCGTTAATTCCCATAGCTTGCATGAAAATAACAAAACCAGAAATTAAAGTAAATACCATGAATAATCTTAAGACCATATGCACTGGTTTATTTGTAACTTTCATGTAGACAACGAAGAATAAGATAATCGTAACTAACCAGCTAAAAATATGGAAATGTATCATATTTAGTTCCCCCCAAATAGTCATATTTCTTTTCCAATAGCATTATAACATAGGAACAATTAGAATAAGCTCATTTTTTAAAAAGCAAATATTAAAGTTAGCGCATAATTCACAATTTATTCAAATGTTCATCCTACTAAAAAGAATACCCCCTATTCCAAGTTTCTAACACTTGGTTTAGAAGGTACTCTTATATATTACTTTAATTATTTTTCACTAATGAATGTTGTTAATGTTCCGATACCATCAATTGTAACTTTAATTTCATCACCAGGTTGTAAAAATTGTGGTGGGTTCATACCAGCACCAACTCCAGCTGGTGTACCAGTAGCAATGATATCACCTGGATGCAATGCTACATATTTAGAAATTTCAGCAATTAATTCGTCGATTTTTAAGATCATTTCATTTGTATTACCATCTTGACGAATTTCATTGTTCACTTTAGTTACAATGTTAACATCTTCAGGTAATGGTAACTCATCTTTAGTTACGATATATGGACCCATTGGACATCCACCTGTTAATGATTTAGAAAGGAATGCTTGATCATGTTCCTTTTGAGCATTTCTATCTGTAATGTCATTGATGATTGTATAACCATATACATAATCTAAAGCTAATCCACGTGGGATTTTTTCTCCATGTTTACCGATTACAACGCCTAATTCACCTTCATAATCTAACTTGTCTGTTACATCTTTATGATTCGGAATTTCTGCGTTATCACCAGTTAAAGATGATGCTGCTTTAGTGAATACATATAATCTATTAACTTTATTATTTAATTCTTCAGCGTGTTTTTTGTAATTACGTCCAAAAGCAATTACATTATTTGTAGGTGTTACAGGTGGTAAAAACTCGATATCCTCAAAGCTATATTTATAATCGTCTTTCTCAGCAGATTCTTCTACTTTAACGACTGCTTTACGAACTGCTTCTTGGAAATCAACATTTATATTTAATTGTAAACCTTCTAATAATGTCTTAGGATTAAAACCTTCTTCTCCAAAGTCTGCAAATACTTTGCGTAAATCCCAAACCGCTTCTTCGCGTTTTACTTTCACACCGTATGAAGTGATATCTTTATGTTTAAAAGTTAAAAATTTCATTCACTCTGTCAACTCCTTCTTATTCTTAATTTCGATTATACCGAATTTTTAGATAAATCGCATGCTTTTCAATCGATTATTTTAAATATGTTACTTTTCTCCATAATTTTTCCAATGGTCCTTGTTTAAATCTCAATAAATACAGATAACTTACGATAAGTTGCACGCAATAAATAACAATACCTATGATATAAATGGTTAAGACAGGTAACTTACCGTAGTAATTTAAACCAACACCATAGAATATGATAATACAAATTATACTTTGCATAATATAAGTCGTTAAACTGAGTTTTCCGATAGATTGTAATGGCGTTAAAATTTTTCGAACTGTTTGATCTTCACATAAGATGACAAAGAACATAATATAGCTCAATGCAACAATTGGACCACCAATCATCTGACTCATTAATTGTGATGTTACAGAACCTTCTAACACGATTTGAATCATTTTAATTGCTAAACCTAAAATTAATACAACAACCCCTATCACCATATATAGATTTTTATGTTGTTTAATTTTGTTAAACCAATTAATTTGATGTGCATAAATACCAAATAGCATAATCGGTAAAATAGAAAATGGTCCTACTAGAATGGCGTTCGCAATATTCATACCAAAATATTTCAAATTAAAGCCAATAATCGATACATAATCAGCACTTGATAATATATTATTAACTCTTTCTAATTCTTGTAATCCTACGAAGCTTTCTATTTGCGTGACATCTTTTAATAAAATCATTGGCAGTAAATATAACAGTACAAATATGCCGATTCCTATTGATAGTGCAATTAATGTATATTGTGGTTTTAAGCGCACAAATATGATTGCTATTAAACCTAACAATGCATATGTTGATAAAATATCACCATAAAAAATGAATACGCCATGAATGATACCTAGCAGTAATAAAAATAATAATCTTCTTGTAATCATTGGATAGTAGTTTAATCCCTTATCCAAACTATTTTGATACATGATGGACAAACCATAACCAAATAGAAATGCAAATATTGGATAAAATGAAGCAATTATAAATAATGAACTGATTTTAAACCATGCACCATCTTGATGTTGAAAAAATTCGAACGGATTGATGATTTGATATGGATATGCAAAGGTTAAAATATTCATAAGTAATATACCTAGTAAACTAAACCCTCTTAATGCATCAATACTAAATATTCTTTGTTTTGCCATTAATGATTCTCCTTGATGTGTTTCGTTCCATATTGAAAGAAGTATAAATAACCTTCAACTGGTTTCTTCAATATTGTTTCTAAAGTATTTTGATAATAACGCATTTGAACGTCATATTTTTGTTTCATCGTTTCTGCTACTTCTTCTTTTGTTTTACCTCTACGAACGATAAATGCATCTGTTTTATAATCTATAAATGATACTTTATCTCCTTCAATAAAAATACAATCTATCATCCCTTGGATAATCGGTTTATTATCTTTTTCAGAAACATCGAAAGATAAACCTTGATCGATATCATCTTGACCAACTACAAAAGGTACCTCTCTCATAACTTTATCCGCATTGACTAATCTTTTGTATAAATCAGACTTTGTAAACACTTCTATTAATGATAAATCTAAATCTTGCATAGCGTCATCAGGTAGTATTTCTTTATCCATCAACTCGTGCACAAGATTTTGTAAATCTTCTACAGTTAAACCTTCTTGTTTTAAAGGAAGATGTTGCATAACTGCATGCATCAAAGTACCAATTTCGGCACTTTGTCTTTTTTGTTTAGTCATAAACTTAGGTCTGTCATATGATTTAGTACCAAGCTGATATTGTCTTACAATTTGATAATCCGTTCCTGCTTCTTCAGTTTCGCGTTGACGTTTAATTTCAGAAACAGATTGTTTTGCGGCAATATTTAACAATTGTTCATCAGGATATTTGTACACCATCTGATTATAAATTTCATCCTTTTTCTCAGAAGGTTTATATTTCATAAGTGTATCTAATGTTGGCTTTTCGTATGAGATATCTTGTTCTTCATCTTGTTCTTCGTCACGTATGATATTGATATTAAAAGATTCACTTCGTTCAGATTTAAATGGCATTGAGTGTGATAGACCATTATCTTTCGATTTAGCAAGAACTGAGGAGATAAGATCAAATGGCGATTTCGCCTTCACTCTATATTCAGATTCAATCATTTCATCTTGATCTGCACTCACAAGCCCTATTTTTTCAAGTGCTTTATCACTTTTAACACGGCCAATAAGATATAATCCTTCTTTGGCTCTTGTTAATGCGACATAAATCAATCTCATTTCTTCAGAAATCATTTCTGTTTCATTGATATTTTTAAATATAATAGATGCTAGTGTTGGGAATGAGACTTCTTTTTCAATATTGAAATATGATAAAGCTAATCCATATCGATTATTTAAGATAACATGCTCTCTTAACTCAGTACGGTTAAATTCACGTGTAATACCTGAATAAATAACAAATGGAAATTCTAGCCCTTTACTACTATGAATCGTCATCATACGTACAACATCATCATTCGGACCTATCACACTTTCTTGTCCGAAATCTTGGCCACGATCGATTAATTCATCGATAAATCTAATAAATTGGAAGATACCTCTTAAACTAGATGCTTCAAATTGTATGGCTTTATTTAATAAGCCGTATAAGTTCTGTCTTCTTTGAACGCCACCTGTAAGGCCACTAAAGTAAGAAATTAAATAATAGTCATTATATAATTTATCCAACAGTTGCCATACCGGAACAGATTTACTATATGCTTGATAGTTTTTCAATTGCGTTAAAAATTGATTAATCTTTTCTACTAGTGCTGCATCCGCTTCTGCATTTGAAATATATTTATAAATAGAATCAATATAGTAAATTTCTTGTGGCGCTTTATTTCTAATTTCAGCAAGCTCATCTTCTTTAAACTGAAAAGCTATCGACCGCATAACACCGACTAAATATTTATCTTGCAACGGATTATCTATCACACGCAAAAATGAAAGCATCAATCTAATTTCATTTTGTTCGAAATAGCCTTTTTTCGATTCTACATAAAACGGAATATTCACTTCTTTAAATTGTTGTTGCAAGTGCATCGCATTACTATAACTTCTCTCAAGAATTACAATATCTTTGAATGTTGCTGGTCGATAACTTTGCGTTTTTCGATCATATACGCGTTTGTTATCTAAAATATATTGCACTTTATCTACAATAGCCTTTGCTTCAATAAGATTATTATCTTCTACTTTAAAAGAATCTTGGACGATAATATCCATTTCTAGTGGCGTATGTTGTGAATCATAATCTGCACCGTAATACAATTTAGCTTCATCGTTATATTCAATTTCACCTACAACTTCATCCATCATATGAGAAAAAATATAATTCGTATTATCGAGCACTTCTTTTCTAGATCTAAAGTTCTTAGATAAATCAATTACTTCACCTGATGCTATATCCTGATCATTAAATCGTTTATATTTTTCTATAAATAATTCTGGCTCAGCTTGTCTAAATTTATAGATGGATTGCTTCACATCACCAACCATAAATAAGTTACCATTATGCTCTTCTCCACGTTTAATACAACTAATAATAGCCTCTTGTACTCTATTAGTATCTTGATATTCATCTACTAAAATTTCATCGAAGTAATCTCGATATTGCAAGGCAATTTCTGAAGGATTGCCATCATCATCTGTCAAAATTTCTAAAGCTAAATGTTCATAATCAGAGAAATCAATAATTCTTTTTTGTTGTTTAAGTGATTGGAAATATTGAATGACATCTTTAGTGATATCCGCAATCACTTTCACTCTTGGTCCCATATCTTTCATATCTTGAATTAAATCTTCTCTACTTCTGCTGAGATAACCTTCAGTCAGTTCTTTTAAGTGGTCAAGATAGGCTTTATGATAGTCTTTACCTAGTTCCAGTAATTGCTCTGATCCTTCATTTTCAGACTTAATCTTCGCACTATTTGTCGGTAATTTCTTTGCTGCCATATCTAAATGTATTTGATCAAGTAGCTTACTACCTTCAAATACGCGCTCTAACCAAATACGTTCACCTTCAAGATAAGTCACATGTTTATCAACTTCATTCAAGTGTTGATAGCAATCTATTGACTGATACAAAGCATTTTTAGCACTATCTAATTTACGATAAATAAGTTGGTCAAACATTTTAAAATAAGCGTGATTTTCATCAATTTGATCATATGGTTGAGCCAATTCATTTAACCACGCGAAAGGATCTGCATGTGCAATACTAAATCGATACAGACGGTTCAATAATACTCTTAAAGGCTCGTCAGAACGGTCATTTGATAGATGCTCAACGATTTCTAAAAATGTCTGTTCATTCTTTTCATAATAACTTTCTAACACATCATCTATTGCCTGTTCTAATAAGACAATACTCTCAACTTCATTTGCAGTTCTAAAGTTTGGGTCAATATCAATCGTGTCATAATGTGATTTAATTAATGTTAAACAAAAGCTATGAAGTGTAGAAATTTGAGCTTGATGAATTTTAATTCTTTGTGACTTCAAATGTTCATCTTCAGGATATTTAATACTTTCTTTTTGAATCGCAGCATTGACTCTTGCTTTCATTTCTCTTGCACTTGCGTTAGTGAAGGTTACAACAAGCAGCCTATTAACGTCTTGTTTGTTACGCATAATTTTTTGAATAATACGCTCAACTAACACAGCTGTCTTACCGCTTCCCGCTGCTGCTGCAACAAGGATATCTTTCCCTTCGCTATATATCGCTTTCCATTGATCATCCGTCCACTGTGCATCTATCGGTTTTTCTGGCAATGTCATTCTTCCGCCTCCTCTCTCAACATATCGATGATTTCATCTTTCGTTAATGAATGTTCGATTTCTCTATATTGCTCTGTATCAGTTATAGGATCGATGTGACAAACTGATTTAAATTCACAAAATTGGCATGGTAACCTCTTTTGATATCGCATAGGCGAAACTTCTGTATGCCCATCCATAATTTGTGTAGCTGTTTCAACAAAGTTTTCTCTATTTTTATTCATTAATTTGAAAAATAGTTCTTCATCTAAAGCTTTACTATAACTATTTAATTCACCATTTTTCTTTTTCGTAACAGGGATCATGTCAGATTTTAATTGGTCTATCAATTTATCATCAAGCGCATCGACTACTTCAGGATTTCTATTCACATATCCATCCATTTTGAATTTTTCAATAGTTTGTTGATAAATATCATCTACTTCTGGAATTTCTCCCCAACTTGTCGCTTTAATTTCAGGTTCATGTACATGGAAATATAATAATGCACCAGGTGATACGTTATCTTGTAGATTTAACAAAGCTTTATTTTGGAGTACGACATCTAAATACGTAAACATTTGCATTTGCATACCATACATTACTTTAGTTAAATCTAAACTTGTCTCCGATGACTTATAGTCAATAATGGACACATAATCTTTATCTTTACCTTTATATACATCCAATCTATCAATTTGACCTCTAATATTAATTGGAATTTTTCGTTTCGTTGATAAAGGCGTCGTTTTTAATTGATGTTTAGATGTTGCACCAAAGTTTAATTCAAATTGATAGGCTTTGAATTTTGAATGACTTGTTTGATACTTCATTGCTTCTAATGTAGATTTCAAAATATTTTGGATGCGTAATTTTAAATATCTATAATGAGCAGTACGATGTAGTACATCAAATTGAATTTTAGGCAAGCTTTCATCGATAGCTTCGTTTATTAATTTGGACATGGATTGTGCTGATAACTTACTAAAGTCACCATTTACTTCATCTGAAATATATTTCAATGTTTGATGGAATATATTACCGATATCGACACTTTGAATTTGATATTTCGTACGTTCGTTTAATTTTAAACCATGTGAAACATAATGTTTAAACGGACATTGATTATACGTTTCAAACCTTGATACACTGGCATTTATTTTCTGACCGTAAAGCGATTCTGATACATCTGTATTTAATTGGACTGTATCATTTTTATACGTTAAAGCTGATGTTAAAAATTGAACAGTATGGTCTAAATGATGAATATCTAATGAAGCATGATACGCATCTAGCCATATATCATTAACAATCTCATCATTCATCCAATCATTTAAATGTTCAAATATATGCATTTGACTTTGATGTTCATGTTCTAATAATTGAATAGGATTGTGCTCTATATTTGATTTTAGAGATTGAACTTCAAGATTTGTAAATAATGATTGAATCGTATTGATAAATGGACTCTTTTCTCTAATTTCTCCACCATCGGACATTAAACTATATGTGAATACAACTTCTTTCTTAGCTCGTGTCATCGCAATATAACATACAAACGCTTCATCCATCTGTAAAATATCACTCGTCGGGCTTAATTCTAAACCGCTTGAAGTTGCTAATTCTTTTTTCTCATCGTCTGTTAATAACAACATTTGATTAGATACTTTCGGTAAGACACCGTCATTCATACCAAGCAAGAATACAATTTCTTTATTATCCACTTTGGCTAAATCCATATTACCGACTGTTACTTCATCTAATGTTTGCGGAATCATTGAGAATTCTAATTCATCTAGTCCTCTATCCAATATTTCAATGTATTCATTTAAAGAAAGTGTTACATCACCTAACACTTCTACGATGTCATCAAATATGCGTATTGTACCTTCCCATACTTGGTCAATTTCCTCTGCTTCTTCAAACTGATACTTTATTTCTAATTCATCACGCATCGTCATTAAGTGCGTAGGTAAATCAAACTGTTCGATAACGCCATATAATCGACTCGTAAAGTCTTCCACTGTTTGACTATCAGCTAAAGCTTCGTTCAACTTTTCAATTCGATTCACAACATAATCTTTCAAGTCGATAACACTCTGAATTGTTTTTCTATCTTCTTCTATAAATGTATCTTCTTCTTTTCTTAATGATTTTTTGCCGAGTTTTTCAAAAGATTCAACTGTGAAAAATTCTGGATTTGTCCATCTCTTACCAGATATCCCTCTTTCAAATGCATAGTTTTCTAATATATCAATTAAGTATGACGCATTTGGGATATGGCTAGTTAAGATACCTGTCTTCAACATGCGCATGACAGGTTCAAATCTCCATCCAGTTTGAATAACTTCTAACATTGATCTTAAACATTCAATGAACGGATGATATGCCATTTTCTTTTTCGCGTCATGATTATAAGCAATATTAAAATGCGGTAATACCGTTTCAATCAGCTGCTCATAACCTGGATCACGATAAAGTATCGCTATGTCTTTGTAAGATAAGTGTTCTTCTCTCGAACGTCTTAATATCTCTCGCGCGACGTATTGTACTTCGTCTCTCATATTGGATGTTTCAATAATTTTTAAACCTTCACTATCAATAGTATTCGGCAGTAATGCATCAAATTGACTTTCCAAATGCTTTAATACTTTTTGATTATTGAATCGTTCCGTTGTCTTAAAGTGCGTATAATTAATCTTAATTTGTAATGCATCAGCAATATCTTCAACGTGATTGAGAGATTCAGATGTTTTTCTAAATAAGCTAAATGGATCTTTGTCTCCATCTGTCGTTAAACCGATTGTAACTGACTTACTATATTTAACTAAGGCTTCAATAACGCGATATTCTAGTGTTGAAAAGTTATGAAAACCATCTATATAAATATCTGCTTGTTTGATGTAGTCTGAATTTGGTATTTTCTCAATTAATTTATACAAGACATCTTCAGCTTGTACATAACGCCCATTTAATTGATCCTCTAAAGCTTTATATATTGTTTCGATATCACTAAGTTTATCTTTCATTCTTTTAGGAATGGCTTCGTTATTTTCAATATAATGTGATAAATCATCAGGACTTACATTATATTTTTTAAAGTCTTTAATTTCGTTCATCATTTTATGACTAAATCCATAATGTTGAATGGTAGACTGATATAAAATTAATTGTTTTTTATGTGTATGTAATAAGTGATATGTAAGCATTTCTAATGCTTCGTCTGAAATTTGTTGTTCAACAAGACCGCCTTCATCACTTAAAACTCTCCAACTTAATCTTTCAAATCCGAATACTGAAGTACGTATACTTCCTTTTAAATTAGGATTTTTAACAAATGCTTGTTCATATTGGAAGGTATTTTGAGTTGGTGTCAAAAATATAATTGGGTCTCCTAATGGATCTTCAATCATAGCTTTAGTCATTTGGTTAAGCATTTGATTCGTTTTCCCGGTCCCACTTCGTCCAATCCATACATTTAATTGCATTTATTTCTACCTCCCTTACGTTCTCTTATTCATTTATTTTAACATAAAAAGAACACCTCACTTAATTTCAAAGCAAGGTGTTTAAGATCTTTTATATTAGTTTGTAGATGGATCAAAATTATAATGGAATTGGTTAATTGGCCAGAATCTTAATGCAACTTCACCAACAATGACATCTTTATCAATCAAACCAAATGAACGACCATCTTTACTTACTTCACGATTATCTCCTAAGACTAAATATTCATCATTAGGAATTTTATTGGCACCATTTGAATTCACTAAATCTTTCACTTCAAAATTCTCTGTCAATAAATCACGTGACTTATTCGCTTTGTTTGCTTTTAAGTATTCTTCAGGTACTTTTTTATCATTTACATATAATTGATCATTTTCATATTTCACTGTATCACCAGGTTTACCGATAACACGTTTCACATAATCATCATTCTTGTTTGCGTGGAATACAATAACATCTCCGTTATCAATATCTCCCACTTTATATCCAATTTTGTTGACGATTACTTTTTCACTATTTTTTAAAGTTGGGTACATAGAATCTCCAGAAACTGTATATGTTACAAATAAGAATTTCTGTATCAGTAATACACATACAACTGCTACTGCAATCGCCACAACCCATTCAAATATTTCTTTTTTCAAAAATGCCACCTCATTATTATTATTTATCAAAATTCACATCTATTTGATTAAATGGATAATATCTTAAATTCACAGTACCAACGATATCATCTTCATGTACAAAACCAATTTCTCTTGAGTCTCTGCTATTGCTACGATTGTCACCTAATACTAGATATTCACCGTTAGGAATAACATCACTTTTAGAGCCTTGAATGGTTCTTGTACTAAAATCATCAGTCTTTATATTATCATTTAAATAACGCTCATTTACATGAGTACCATTAATATACAGTTTGTTGTTTTTCATTTCAACTGTGTCGCCTGGTAACCCGATAACTCTTTTAATATAATCAGCATTTTTATTCGCATGAAATACGATAACATCACCGTTATTAATTTGTCCAAAATTCTTAACAAGCTTATTAACAATTACTCTATCATTATCATGAAAAGTTGGTTTCATTGAGTCTCCGTCTACAACATAACCGATGAATAAAAATGTTCTTACAATAAATAATAATACTAACGCAATTATAATTGCAATTATCCATTCGAATATTTTTTTCATTTTTGACTCCTATTTTTTAAGCGTTTATCAAAATATTTTTCTAAGCCTTTTCCAACTAGCCAGAGCACAAATATAATCACGACTACTATTATACTCTTTTTAGGACTTGCAAAAAAGGAATTTATATCGGCACCAATGAAACTTAATGTAAATATCATAATGGCTTTTGATAAAATTAACGCGATTAAATAGACTTGTTTACTAATGTTTGAAAAGGCACTAACCATATTAACTAAAGCACCTGGCGTAAATGGAAAGCACAACAAAATGAACAGTGGTCCGAATCCATGTTCATCAATCCACTGAATAAATCTTACAACTCTAGGCTGTTCAATAACCCTTTTCATAAAAGGCTTTTTAGAAATTACTCTAAAGATTATAAAGACAATATAACTTCCCGATACAGTACCAGCCCATGTAATGATAAAACCTAACAATAATCCATAAGCATTTACATTAGCAATTACAAATAGAATGATTGGCAAAAACGGTAAGAATGCCTCAATAAATGGTAATAAAAATGCTATAAATATCCCGAACGATCTAAACGTTTCAATTAATTCAGTAATGTTCTCTTCACTGAACCAATTCATTAAATCTTGTATTGACATGTAACGCAACTTCCTTCTTAAATTTAGATTAATTATACCGATAAATGTGTAAATAGAAAAGTAAATTGACATCATACAAAAGTCGTATCTTTAGGAATGAGAAGTAATTCATTAGTTGTTAGGGGGAATATTGGAAGGGAGTTGGTTAGGAAGTGAGTATCGGGTGGTAAATTATTTATCGGTCCATATTTCTCGTTTCTGGACCGGTAAATTATTTATCGGTCCATATTTCCCGTTTCTGGACCGGTAATTTATTTTATCGGTCCATATTTCCCGTTTCTGGACCGGTAAATTTTTTTATCGGTCCATATTTAGTACTTTTTCTATTACCGCTTCTTATAAAGTACTTATATAGTATTCTCTTGATGGAACTTCTGTAGACCCCTGTCCATATTTCTGCTTCTTTTACTGAAAATGGTGCGCCTTTTAATAAATATAATTCTTCTAATGATTGAATAATGATATTCGTTCTATTCAATGCTTTCTTACAATGATGACATTTCAAATATTTTCGCTTATTAAATAATTCATCTACTCGAATCAACTTTCGACAGTTTGTACATCGAACGCCTCTTTTTAAATCTTTATATTCAATATTCAAATTTGGTATTTGATTTGTATTTAAAAATGGTTCGTGTAGGCTTTTTAGTTTACAGTATATCCATTTATTCTCTTCATATTTAAAGTTTTGTGATACCATATCTTTTATTTTATGTAGCTCACTTTTTAAAATAATATTCATTCGTGATCGTAAATCACCATGTAACGTGAAAGTTGGATGTATAAAAACAACATAGCTTTCTACTTTGCGTTTTAATTTATATTTCTCAACGATTCTTTTTAAGCCTTCTTGAGCGACTTCATATTGATTAATAAGATCTTTAGATACAAAGCCTGTACTTCTAAATAGTTTGTGATTTTCAAAATAATAGTCACCTGTATAATTTTTAATTTCAAATTGGATGATGGCATCGTCTGTTATGACTACAAAATCAAATTGAATGTGATTATAATTTTTAATCTGTAAATCATATAGCCACCATTCTGCCCCATAGCTTTCAAGTATTTGAGCGAATACTTTTTCGCCTTCGTACCCTTGCTTTGTGACTTGGTATTGTTCATCTATATTTTCAGGTAACTCATCCACCCTATTTTGCAATGCATCAATATAAGTTAAAAATAAATTTTTACGTATTTTCATAAAATATCACTCATTTCTTCAAAAAATTCAAATTCAAAATAAAAAAAGTCCTCCAAATTAAATTTGGGGACTTTTTTCTAAAATACGTTTCATATTATAGTCTATCTTCTAATTCTTTTTTCAAGTCTTCGAATCCTGGTTTACCAAGTAATGCGAACATATTTTGTTTGTATGCTTCAACACCTGGTTGGTTAAATGGATTCACACCTAACATATAACCACTCATTGCACATGCTAATTCGAAGAAGTATACAACATAACCGAATGTATATGCATCTAATTTAGGAACTTTAACAACTAAGTTTGGTACACCACCATCTGTATGTGCTAATAATGTTCCTTGGAATGCTTTCGTATTAACGAAGTCAACTGTTTCACCTGCTAAGAAGTTTAAACCGTCTAAATCATCTTTGTCTTCTTCAATTGCAATATCATGTTTAGGACTTTCAACTTTTACAACTGTTTCAAATAAGAAACGACGTCCTTCTTGTACATATTGACCAAGTGAATGTAAGTCAGAAGTGAAATTAGCACTTGATGGATAAATACCTTTAAAGTCTTTACCTTCAGATTCACCGAATAATTGTTTCCACCATTCACTGAAGTATTGTAAAGCTGGTTCGTAGTTGATTAACATTTCTGTTGAATATCCTTTTGCATATAAGATATTACGAATTGCTGCATATTGATAAGCAATATTGTCATCAAGTTCTGAAGATGATAAATCTTCACGTGCAGCAGCAGCACCTTTCATCATATCTTGAATATCAATACCACTTGCTGCGATTGGTAATAAACCAACTGCTGTTAATACTGAATATCTACCACCAACATCATCTGGTACGACAAATGTTTCGTATCCTTCACCAGTCGCTAAATCTTTTAAAGCACCTTTTTCTTTATCAGTTGTAGCAAAGATACGGTTTTTAGCTTCTTCTTTACCGTATTTTTCTTCTAAAATTTTCTTAAATATTCTAAAAGCTACTGCAGGTTCAGTCGTTGTACCTGATTTAGAAATAACGTTAATAGAGAAATCTTTACCATCTATATACTCAATCAAATCATGTACATAAGATGAAGATAAATGATGCCCTACAAATATAATTTGAGGATTCTCACCTTTTTCATAATTAGCAAATGTAGAATTTAACATTTCAACTGCTGCACGTGCACCTAAATATGAACCACCAATACCTATAACAAGTAATACTTCAGATTGTTCTTTGATACGTTTAGAAGCAGCTAGAATTCTATCGAACTCTTCTTTGTCATAATCTACAGGAAGGTCTACCCATCCTAAAAAGTCGCTACCTGCTCCAGTCTTTTCATGTATAACATGATGTATATTTTTTACTAGTTCACGTGATTGTTCTAACTCATGTTCACCAAAAAATGTTAAAGCTTTTTTATAATCAAATTGAATATGTGACATAATATCCTCCTATGTAATCTATATTTAATTTCAACAACGTCTTTATTTTACTCTAGTTTTCATAGGCTTTCAATTGAAATGCAACGATATACCTTTACATGCATAAATATTTAAAATAACTATTGAACATTCATTCCTAATATGATATTGTATGTTTATCGATTAAATATACAAAATATTAAATATTAATACAAAAGTGAGGTTTTTTTAATGACTAACAAAGTTGTATTGGCATACTCAGGCGGATTGGATACGAGTGTTGCAGTAAAATGGCTAATTGAAAAAGGATATACAGTAATTGCATGTTGTTTAGATGTTGGTGAAGGTAAAGATTTAGAACTAGTTAAACAAAAAGCTTATGATATGGGTGCAGAAAAATCATATGTAATAGACGCAACAAAAGAATTCAGTAAAGATTTTGTTGGTTATGCAATTAAAGGTAATACAATGTATGAAGGTAGTTATCCACTTGTTTCTGCATTGAGTAGACCACTTATATCTAAGAAATTAGTTGAAATCGCACAAGAAGAAGATGCGATTGCAATAGCACACGGATGTACTGGTAAGGGGAATGACCAAGTACGTTTTGAAGTAGCTATTAAAGCATTAGCGCCTCATATTAAAGTATTAGCGCCAGTACGTGAATGGTCTTGGAGTCGTGAGGAAGAAATTGATTATGCTAAAAAACATAACATTCCAATTCCTATCAATTTAGATTCTCCATATTCAATTGACCAAAATTTATGGGGTCGTAGTAATGAGTGTGGTATTCTTGAAGATCCATTTGCGACACCACCAGAAGATGCATATGATTTAACGAAACCAATTGAAGAAACACCTGATACACCAGAAGAACTTGAAATTGTATTTGAAAAAGGTTTACCTATTTCAATCAATAATAAATCATATCCGTTAGATGAATTAATCTTACAACTTAATGAAATTGCTGGTTTACACGGTATCGGCAGAATCGATCACGTAGAAAACCGTTTAGTTGGTATTAAATCACGTGAAGTATATGAAACACCAGGTGCAAAGGTTATAATGGAAGCACATAAAGCATTAGAAACGATTACTTTAACAAAAGACGTTGCACACTTTAAACCTGTTATCGAAAAACAATTAGCTGAACAAATATATAATGGATTATGGTTCTCACCATTAACAGATAGCTTAAAACAATTTATCGATTCTACACAAACTCAAGTAACAGGTACAGTACGTGTTAAACTATTTAAAGGAAATGTAATCGTTAATGGACGTAAATCTCCATTTAGTTTATACAATGAAGCACTTGCAACGTACACTAAAGAAGACGCATTTAACCAAGAAGCAGCTGTAGGATTCATTGAAATCTTCGGTTTACCTACTAAGGTTAAAGCATTATTAGAAACAGAGGGTGTTTTAAAATGACAAAAAAAGCATGGGGTGGAAGATTCGAGTCTAACCCTGAATCATGGGTAGATGCATTTAATGCATCTATCCATTTTGATAAAAATTTAATTGATCAAGATATTCAAGGTAGTATTGCACATGCAACAATGTTAGCGGAGCAAAATATCATCAAAACAGAAGAAGCAGACCAAATTATTCAAGGTTTAAAAGATATCCAAGACGACTATTATAACGGTAATCTTGAACTTTCTGAATCACTTGAAGATATTCATTTAAATATTGAACATGCATTAATACAGAAGATTGGTCAAGTGGGCGGTAAATTGCACACTGGTAGAAGTAGAAATGATCAAGTTGCAACGGATATGCACCTTTATACAAAACAACATATTCAAGAGATTCTTACACTTATAGAGTCTCTTCAAAAATCAATTCTACTTATTGCAGATGAACATGTGCATACCATCATGCCAGGATACACGCACTTACAAAGAGCGCAACCTATATCTTTCGCGCATCATATCATGACTTATTTCTGGATGTTAGAGCGTGATAAATCGAGATTTAATGATAGTTTAAAAAGAATCGACATCAGTCCACTAGGTGCTGCAGCTTTAAGTGGTACAACCCATCCTATTGATAGACATCGAACACAAGAACTTTTAAACTTTAGCAGTTTATATGAAAATAGTCTTGATGCAGTTAGTGATCGTGATTATATCGTAGAAACTTTGCATAATATTTCATTAACGATGGTTCACCTATCAAGATTTGCTGAAGAAATTATTTTCTGGTCTACTGATGAAGCTAAATTCATTACACTATCAGATAGTTTTTCTACTGGATCATCGATTATGCCGCAGAAGAAAAACCCTGATATGGCAGAATTGATTAGAGGTAAAGTTGGAAGAACAACGGGTCATTTAATGAGTATGCTTGTTACTTTAAAAGGCTTACCATTAGCATATAATAAAGATATGCAAGAAGATAAAGAAGGTCTGTTTGATGCCATTCATACTGTTAAAGGCTCATTGCGTATTTTCGAAGGTATGATATCTACTATGCAAGTGAATAAAGAGCGTTTAAATGAAACAGTGCATAAAGATTTTTCTAATGCTACTGAGCTAGCTGATTATTTAGTAGAACAAAATATACCATTTAGAGAAGCGCATGAGATTGTAGGTAAAATCGTCTTATGGTGTATTCAAAATGGTAAATATTTATTAGATGTGCCATTAGAACAATATCAATCTTATAACGAACGTATACAAGAAAATGTATATGATTACTTGAAACCTGAAAACTGTTTAAACCGTAGAAAAAGTTATGGTTCAACAGGTCAAGAGTCCGTCCAACATCAAATTAATGTCGCTAAAAAACTCATATAATCAAAAAACACACCATGCAAAATGGTGTGTTTTTATTGGTTAAGGCTTATGCCCAACCTCTATATCTAGCCGCTTCAGCTGTACGTTTAATACCTACAATATAAGCTGCTAATCTCATATCTATTTTTCTATTTTCTGCTAAGTTATAAATTGTATCAAAAGCTTTAACTAATTTTTCACGTAGTTTTTCGTTAACTTCTTCTTCAGTCCAGTAATAACCTTGGTTATTTTGTACCCACTCGAAGTATGATACTGTTACGCCACCAGCACTTGCTAATACGTCTGGCACAAGAAGAACGCCTCGCTCACTTAATATTTTAGTTGCTGCCATTGTAGTTGGACCATTAGCTGCTTCTACTACAATTTCAGCTTTAATATCATTAGCATTATCTTCTGTAATTTGATTTGAAATCGCTGCTGGAACAAGGATATCACAATCAATTTCAAATAATTCTTTATTAGAAATTGTATCATCAAATAAATTTGTAACTGTTCCGAAGCTATCACGACGATCTAATAAATAATCGATATCTAAACCTTCAGGATCATGAAGTGCACCATAAGCATCTGAAATACCTACTATTTTAGCGCCTTGATCATATAAGAATTTCGCTAAAAAGCTTCCTGCGTTACCAAATCCTTGAATAACGACTCTTGAACCTTCGATTGTTTTTCCACGTCTCTTAGCTGCTTCTTCAATTGCAATAACAACACCTAATGCAGTAGAACGATCTCTACCTTGAGAACCACCTAAAACAATAGGTTTACCAGTAATAAATCCTGGAGAATTAAATTCATCCATTTGACTATATTCATCCATCATCCAAGCCATAATTTGTGAGTTTGTAAATACGTCTGGTGCTGGAATGTCTTTTGTAGGACCTACTATTTGAGAAATAGCACGAACATATCCACGAGATAATCTTTCTACTTCATGAATACTCATTTGTCTTGGGTCACAGACAATACCACCTTTACCACCACCATATGGTAAATCTACAATTCCACATTTTAACGTCATCCACATAGATAATGCTGTTACTTCTTCAACATCAACATCTGGGTGGAAACGAACCCCACCTTTAGTTGGTCCAACTGCATCATTATGTTGTGCACGATAACCAGTAAATGTCTTAACAGAACCGTCATCCATTCTAACAGGTATACGCACTGTTAATAATCTCATTGGTTCTTTAATTAAATCGTACATCCCCTCGTCAAAACCTAATTTATTAAGGGCTTCACCAATAATTTCTTGTGTCGATGAAACTAAATTTAAATTTTCGCTCATGATCCTCTTCGCCTCTTTTTTAAATACTTTTAATCTCTAAATAATTGTAACATAATTGATTATTTTTAAAAGGTCTTAAACGTTTTTTTGTAAACGTTATCAGATTTTTTATTTAAAAACAGACTTAACTTGATCAAGTGCCCAATCTAAATCTTCTTTTTCGATAATAAGTGGTGGTGCAAAACGAATAACTGTATCGTGAGTTTCTTTACATAACAGACCTAATTCTTTTAATTTTTCACAATATGGTCTTGCATCTTCAGTTAGTTCGATACCGATGAATAAACCTTTACCTCTTACTTCTTTGATTGATGGATGATCAATTTTTTGTAGTTCTTCTTTGAAATAAGTTCCTAATTCTAAAGAACGTTCAGATAATTTTTCATCAATTAGTACGTCTAATGCTGCAACAGATACCGCACATGCTAGAGGGTTACCACCAAAAGTAGAACCATGTGAACCTGGGTTAAATACTTCTAGAATTTCTTTATTACCAACGATACATGAAATTGGGAATACGCCTCCACCTAACGCTTTACCTAAGATATACATATCTGGTTGTACATTATCCCAATCTGTTGCGAATAATTTACCTGTTCTACCAAGACCAGCTTGAATTTCATCTGCAATGAATAATACATTGTTTTCATCACAAATTTCTCTAATTTGTTTTAAATAGCCGTCTTCAGGTACATTAATACCCGCTTCACCTTGAATAGGTTCAATTAATACGGCTGCTGTATTTGGTGTAATAGCAGATTTAATTTGTTCAATATCACCGAAATCAACAAGTTTGAATCCACCTAATAATGGACCGTATCCTCTTTGATATTCTTTTTCTGAAGAAAGTGAAACTGCAGCCATTGTACGACCATGGAAGTTACCATTCATCGCAATGATTTCTGCTTTGTTATCTTCTACACCTTTCACATCATAAGCCCAACGTCTTGCAGCTTTAATCGCTGTTTCAACAGCTTCTGCACCTGTGTTCATTGGTAATACCATTTCTTTATTTGCAAGTTTACAAATCTTTTCATACCAAGGACCTAATTGATCACTATGGAATGCTCGTGAAGTAAGTGTTACACGGTCTGCTTGATCTTTTAATGCTTGGATAATTTTCGGATGACGATGACCTTGGTTAACTGCAGAATAAGCAGATAACATATCTAAATAGCGATTGCCCTCTGGATCTTTAACCCAAATACCTTCCGCTTCTGAAATTACAATTGGTAATGGCAAATAGTTCGGCGCACCAAATGTATTTGTTTGTTCAATGATTTCTTGTGACTTTGTCATATTAAATCTCCTCCCATTAAAACAGTAGAGCATGCAAACGCCCTACTGTATTTTTATTATTTCAACAATATTATAACATTTCTGATGTCGTACGTCCTTGTAAGTGAAGTACTAAGTAGTCTGGTCCACCTGCTTTAGAATCTGTACCTGACATTTTAAATCCACCAAATGGTTGGTAACCTACAATAGCACCTGTACATCCTCTATTGAAGTATAAGTTTCCTACCATAAAGTCTCTACGTGCTTGTTCTAATTTAGAGCGGTTATTTGTAATAACGCCACCCGTTAAACCGTATTCTGTATCATTCGCAAATTCAATTGCTTGATCAAAATCTTTTGCTTTGCTGAAACCAACAACTGGTCCAAAGATTTCTTCTTGCATGACTCTATCGTCATGTTTTAAATCAGCAATAACAGTTGGGTTAACGAAATGTCCTTTTTCTTCGTCAGTTGTACCACCTGCTACTATACGGCCTTCTTTTTTACCGATTTCGATATATTTTTTAATTTTGTTTAATGAGTTTTCGTCAATTACTGGCCCCATATAATTAGCTTGATCAGTTGAATCACCGACAGTTAATTTTTCTGTACGTTCAACTACTTTATCTAATAATTCATCATAAATATCTTCAACTGCAATGACACGTGAACATGCTGAACATTTTTGACCTGAGAATCCAAATGCTGATTGTACAATTGAATCAGCTGCTAAATCTAAGTCGCCTTCTGAATCAACAATAATTGTATCTTTACCACCCATTTCAGCAATAACGCGTTTAAGGTGTGTTTGGCCTTTTTGAACTTTTGCAGCTCTTTCGTAAATAGAAACACCTACATCACGAGAACCAGTGAATGAAATAAGACTTGTATCTTTATGATCGATTAAATAATCACCGATTTCACTTGATGAACCTGGAATGTAGTTTACCACCCCTTTTGGTAAACCTGCTTCTTCTAAAACTTCCATAAATTTATAAGCGATAACTGGCGTTTTAGATGATGGTTTTAATAATACAGTATTTCCTGTTACGACTGGTGCTACAGTTGTACCAGCCATGATTGCAAATGCGAAGTTCCATGGTGAAATAACAACACTTACACCAACTGGTAAATAATTATATTTATTATATTCTCCTGGACGACTTTCTACTTTTTTACCGTCTTTTAATTCAAGCATTTGACGCGCATAGTATTCCATAAAGTCGATTGCTTCAGCAGTATCTGCATCTGCTTCTTTCCATGGTTTACCACCTTCTTTAGAAAGTAAAGCTGAGAATTCGTGTTTACGACGTCTCGTAATTGCTGCTGCTCTGAATAAAACGTCAGCACGGACACTTGGATCAGTATCTCTCCATGTTTTAAAGGCTTCTTTAGCAGCTTCCATTGCTTTTTCAGCATGTTCTTTGCTTGCTTTAGAAACTAATCCTACTGTTTCTTCAATATTTGATGGATTATATGAACGTGTTTTATCTTCTGTAAAGATACGTTCACCTCCAACAATAATTGGATACTCTTTTCCTAAATATCCTTCAACTGTTTTAAGACCTTCTAAGTAAGCAGCCTTATTCTCCTCTTTCGTAAAATCAGTAAATGGTTCGTGTTTGTATGGAATCATTAAAGTAAACCTCCCTATGTTTATACGGGGTATTAAGAAACCCCTTACATTCCTATAATGACACACTTTTATAGATTACTTCAAGCTATTTTTTTCTGAATTTTTACAATAAAAATAAGTTGTAAATTTACTTCAAATAAATATTCAAAAAGCCGTTTAAATGTTCATTCAATGAAGTGATTTTTCGTATAAAAAAAAGCCGGATTATCATGTAAGATATCCAGCTTATAAAGACGATAGATCATTTATTCGTCTTCAAAATGTTTATTTGATTGTTTAATCCACTTAGGCAACCTTTCTTCTAAAGGTTGAAACCCGTATTTTTCTGTCTCTCTAATTTCATCTAGAACTGAGCGCTTTTCTTTCTTACGTTCTTGTCTTTTGAAATATTCATTATCTTTAAGTGATAAATTCAACTTGCCATCCGCTTCAACTTTAATTATTTTAGCTTTTACTATCTGGCCAACACTAACAAATTGATTAAGGTTGTGCACGTAATCATTCATCACTTCAGAAATATGAATGAGACCTTCCACATGATCAGGGGTTTCAACAAAGGCGCCATATGGCTGAATGCCAGTCACTTTTACCTTTACAAACTGACCAACTTTATATTGTTTTCTCACTTTTAGAAAACCCCTTGTACTTGAAGTTATTAACTATTTCATCATAGCATAGTTATTTTTATTAAACCATTAATTTGATATATAATTCTGAAAATATTATGCATAAATATAAATCATCTATAAATTCATGAATTTATTATTAGAATAAGAAATAAGTATTCTATGGCGAAAATAGATTAATGATTCTTTATTTGTTGTAGGATTTGTATGGGGATTTTGTGAGATATGTTGGGCGCTAACGATCTTGTTTTCGTTTCTTGGACGTTAGAATTTCTAACGATCTTGTTTTCGAGTCTTGATCGTTAGCTTACCCTCAACTCAACATTAAATATAAAAAAGAGACTTCGACATGCATATGCCTCAGTCTCTTCCTATATATAGTATTCGTTTGGAATGCTTTATTTACTTTTATTGTTCTTTTTCTCCTCTTGCTCTAAATGATCCATTACTTGTTTTTCAAATGATTTCATTTTTTCTTCGTCTTTTTTAGATTTTTTACGGAACATCATAAATACGATATACGCCAAAATCATAAATAATATCAACGTAGCAACAGCAGGAATATATTCTAATTTATTATCTGGAAAATAAAGAAATTCCATCATAAGCCGACCACTCCCTTAGCAACTAAATTATACCAAAGATTGAGTCGAATGCATTGATTTTTTTATGACAATTGAATGTCGATTTATTTTATAATTTCAATTGTTTCAATTACTACGTCTTCAACTGGTTTATCGTTAGCGCCAACTTTAACGTTTGCGATTTCTTCAAGAACTGATTCACCTTCAACAATTTGACCAAATACAGAGTGTTTTTGGTCTAACCAAGGTGTACCGCCTTTTTCTGCATAACGATCAACGATTTCTTCAGGCCAACCACCATCTTTAAGTTGAGATAACATATTTGCTGGTACTTCTTTCATTTGTACAATGAAAAATTGTGAACCGTTTGTGTTTGGTCCAGCATTAGCCATAGATAACGCACCGTATAAGTTAAATGCTTGTAATGAGAATTCATCTTCAAAAGCACTTCCATAAATACTTTCGCCACCCATACCTGTACCAGTTGGGTCTCCACCTTGAACCATGAAGTCATTGATAACTCTATGGAAAATGATGCCATCATAATATTTTTTCTCAGCTAAACCGATGAAGTTTTCAACAGTTTTAGGTGCTAATTCAGGAAATAACTTGAATGTCATGTTTCCTTTAGTTGTTTTAATTTCTACAACTCTTTCACCTTCTAATATTTCATTTGTTAATTGAGGATAGTTTGTCATTTAATATTCTCCATTCATGTTAAAATAATTACAATAGTGATATCATAACATAATTTTTTAGAAAGGGGATATCAACATGTATTATCAATTTCCACATAAAACAGGTCAATATGTCGTAGAAATAGTTGAAGAAAAAGGAGACCAGTTTCTTGTTAAAGTATTAGCTGTTCTCAAACATCCTAGACAAGGAGATTTGCATAGTCCAAATGAAGTTGAAAATGTCTTTTTCCATGAAAGAAAAGCTTTAAGCCAATTCGAAAAAAGATATACAACTGCACAGTTTTTAAAAGACTATCCGCACGATGTTCCGAACTATATTGATTCATTAAAAACATCATTAGCTGAACTTGAAGAAAAAATGATTAAAAGAAATAATGATTATAGTGAACAAGCTTTGAAGTGTATTGAACAATTAAAAATAGATTATTCACGTCAATACAAGGCAAATTTTTAGTAAACTTAAAAAAAATTATAAAAATTTATAACGTGTTTCTTCATATTTAAAAATAGCCTAAAAATTCTGAAAGATTGACTTGATAGTATTTTCAAGCATTAACTTTATTGTGTATAATAATATTTATAAGATTTTTGGAAGGAGGTTATTAAATGAGTTTGATACATATTATGATTTTGTTACCTTTAATTTTTGCAATCATAATACCAATTTTATACAGATTTTATAAAGGTATACATCTAGGATGGTTTGTACTACCTATTCCGATTATTATATTTAGTTATTTTATGTCATACATAAATGTTCCAGATTCGGAAAAACCATTCATTGTAATATGGGATTTCATGCCTAGATTAGGTATGAACTTCTCCGTTCATTTAGACGGACTAAGTTTATTATTCGCATCATTAATTACAGGGATTGGTGCGCTCGTTGTATTATATTCCATTACATATTTAAGTAAAAATGAATCACTCGGTAATTTTTATTGTTATTTACTTATGTTTATGGGAGCTATGTTAGGTGTTGTATTATCAGATAATCTATTAATGCTTTACCTATTCTGGGAATTAACATCTATTTCAAGTTTCTTACTGATCGCTTATTGGCGCCATAAACAATCGTCAATATATGGCGCGCAAAAATCATTATTAATTACAGTGTTTGGTGGCTTAATGTTACTAGGTGGTTTTATTTGTATCGCAATTGCAGGTAATTCATGGAGTATTACCTCTTTAGTACAAAATGCCGCTGAAATTCAAAGTTCACCTTACTTTATTTTTGCAATGATTTTAATTTTAATTGGTGCTATGACTAAATCTGCACAATTTCCATTTCATATTTGGTTACCAGATGCAATGGAAGCACCTACACCAGTCAGTGCGTATTTGCACTCAGCAACAATGGTTAAAGCAGGTATATATTTAGTTGCTCGTACAACACCAATTTTTGCAGCAAGTGCTGGATTTGTTTGGGCGGTAACTGCTGTCGGATTAATCACATTATTCTGGGCATCATTTAACGCTGTTAAACAACAAGATTTAAAAGGTATTTTAGCATTCTCAACAGTTTCACAGCTCGGTATGATTATGTCCATGCTTGGAATCGGTGCTGTTAGTTATCATTATTCTGGTGAAGAAAGTCAATTATTCTTAGCTAGTATTATCGCTGCAGTATTCCATTTAATTAACCATGCTACATTTAAAGGTGCATTATTCATGATTACGGGAACAATCGATCATGAAGTTGGTACAAGAGACATTAAAAAATTAGGCGGTTTAATGACCATCATGCCAATTTCTTGTACGTTCACAATTATTACTGCTTTAAGTATGGCAGGCGTTCCACCATTTAATGGTTTCTTATCTAAGGAAATGTTCTTAACAGCAATGTTTGATAGTCATCAAGCTGATGTATTTGGTTTATCAACACTTGGCTATTTATTACCAATAGTAGCGATTGTTGGTAGTATCTTTACGTTTGTATATTCATTTAAATATGTACATGAAATATTCTTTGGAGACTTCAAACCTGAAGCATTACCTAAGAAACCACACGAAGCACCGTTACTTATGTTATTGCCGACAGGTATTTTGACATTCTTAGTTGTGTTATTTGGTTTATTCCCAAATATATTAAGCAACAGTATTATTGCACCAGCAGTAAGAGCAATTGCACCATTCGCTGATGCGCCTGATGTTCATATATCTCATTGGCACGGTATAACACCTGCTTTAATAGGTACGTTAATCGTATTTATTATAGGTTTTATATTATTTAAATCAGTAGAAAAATGGTTCAATATTTATAGCATTCAACCTGAATACTTAACGTTTAATTATTATTACGACAGAGGTATTCAATTAAGTTCTTATGTTTCAAACAAAATAACGCAAAGCTATATGACTGGATTTATCAGATCATACTTAATGTATATTTTCGCATTCTTTATCATTATGACTGCACTTACATTATTTACACATCCTGTAAGTGTTGCATTCGATAATATAAGCGAAATTAGACCATATGAAGTCATTTTAATGGGCTTAATTTTAGTAAGTACATTCTGTATCGTATTAGCTAAATCAAGACTATTTAGCATCATTATGTTAGCTGCAGTTGGTTATTCAGTTGCTTTATTCTTTGTATTCTTTGGTGCGCCAGACTTAGCACTGACACAATTATCAATTGAAACAATCTCAACTGCCCTATTCTTACTATGTTTCTACCATTTACCTAAAATGAGTAGACATGATGAAAATAGAAACTTTAAAATCGGTAACTTTATCATTGCGATTTGTGTTGGAATTGGAGTTATTACAATCGGATTAATTTCATATGGAAATAGACATTTTGATTCTATTTCTCAATATTATATAGATAATGTATACGATCTAGCCGCTGGGAAAAACATGGTAAACGTTATTCTTGTAGACTTCCGTGGATTCGATACATTATTCGAGTCAGCTGTTTTAGGTATTGCCGGATTAGGTATTTACACATTAGTTAAATTAAGAGACAAGGATAAAGATGGAGGTGAAGAACATGAAGAAACAATCAAATGATGTATTCTTTCAGTTTAATGCCATTATCATTTTCCTAATTATTATGATGTATGCTGTTTCTATCTTCTTTGGTGGACACTATACACCAGGCGGCGGTTTCGTAGGTGGATTATTACTTTCATCTGCAGTCATTATTATCGGTATAGCCTTTGATACTAAAACTTTAAAGAAAATGTTCCCATTTGACTTTAAATTAGTAACAGCAACTGGTTTGTTCTTCTGTGTTCTAACACCAATCTTAAGTTGGACATATAACAAAACATTTTTCACACATAAATTTGGAGAATTTCATCTTCCTATCTTTGGTGAAGTTCATTGGCATACAGCAATGCTATTTGATTTAGGTGTATTACTAGCTGTTGTGGGTACTGCCATTACTATCATATTAGCGATTGGAGAGAATGAATAATGGAAATATTAATGATTTTCGTTGCAGGTATTATTATATCCGTATCAGTGTACCTAGTTCTCTCTAAAAGTTTAATTAGGATAATTATTGGTACTACATTACTATCCCATGGCGTACATTTAATGTTACTGACAATGGGTGGATTAAAAAAAGGTGCGTTACCAATTGAAGAAGAAGGTATTAAGAACTATGTTGACCCATTACCACAAGCATTGATCTTAACTGCCATCGTAATAGCGTTTGCTGTTACAGCCTTCTTCTTAGTATTAGCTTTTAGAAGTTATAAAGAATTAGGAACTGATAATTTAGAAGAAATGAAGGAGGTACCGAAAGATGAGTAATTTGATTATTGTACCTCTTGTCATTACATTTTTAACTGCGGTCACGTTAATTTTTGTCGGTCATAGACCTTATGTTAAACGTAAAGTAGTATTAACAGGCTTCTCGTTAGCATTATTAGTGAGTTTATACAACCTCTACCACATATATATGAATGGAACACAAACTTTAAATTTAGGTAGCTGGCCAGTTCCATACAGCATTGTTATATACGTGGATATGTTAAGTGCATTACTCGTAACAGTAAGTTTACTGATTACGCTTATCGTACTCATATACTCTCACCAATCAATTGGTCTCCATCGTGAAAGATATTTTTATTACTTTGGTGTTTCAATGATGGTTACAGGTGTTAACGGCGCGTTTATGACTGGTGACTTATTTAACTTATTCGTATTTTTCGAAGTATTTTTAATGTCATCATATTTATTACTTGTTATTGGTGGTACTAAAATCCAACTACAAGAAAGTATTAAATATATACTCGTTAACGTATTAACATCTGCATTCTTTGTATTAGGTGTCGGTATGCTTTACTCAATTACTGGTACATTAAATATGGGAGATCTACATGTTAAATTCGCTGAACTTTCAGGAACAGATTTAAATATTGTTGTGATTACATTTATCATGTTTCTATTCGTATTTGCGACTAAAGCAGGTATGTTTCCACTGTATTTCTGGTTACCTGGAGCATATTATGCGCCACCGATTCCGATTATCGCTCTATTTGGTGCTTTATTAACTAAAGTCGGTGCATATGCAATTATGCGTACATTTAGCTTATTCTACTCAACGAATAGTGAATTTATTACGCAAACGTTAATTGTTCTGTCAATCCTAACAATCACCATGGGTTGTATTGGTGCCATCGCTTATTACGATGTTAAAAAGATTATCATTTATAATATTATGATTGCGATTGGTGTTATCCTAATTGGTGCTGCTATGATGGATAAAAATGGCATGATGGGAAGTATATACTACTTGTTACATGACATGATTATCAAAGCTGCTTTATTCTTATTAATTGGTGTCATCATTAAAATAACTGGTACGCCTGATTTAAGAAAGTTCAGTGGATTAATCAATCACTATCCAGTTCTTGGTTGGATTTATTTTATAGCTGCCCTGTCGTTAGCTGGTATACCACCATTAAGTGGATTCTATGGTAAATATATCATCGTAATGTCTACATTTGAAAATGGTTATTACATAAGTGGTATTATCGTTCTTTTATCAAGTTTATGTGTACTCTATTCTGTAATGCGCATTTTCTTAATGGCATTTTGGGGTGAAGAAAAAGGTTATATTTATAACCCTAAACTACCAATCAATAAATTAATGATTGCATCAGTAGCCATTACAATAGTAGCCATTCTATTTGGACTTGGAGCAGACTACTTATATCCATTAGTGGAAAAAGCTGCATTACCATTCTATAACCCAGAAACTTATGTTAATGCGTTAGGAGGCGATTATTAATGGCGATACAAGTACTTATAAATGTTCTTTTAGCTGCATTATGGATGATGCTTTCAGATACTTATACATTTGGTGCATTTGTATTTGGTTATCTATTTGGTATATTGTTCGTCTTAGTAGCTTTACCGCTTCTTCCAGGCAAACATTTATACTTACGTCCTGTTTGGAAATCACTTATTTTAGCAGTTATATTCATGAAAGAATTAATTTTAGCGAATATAGATGTTATTAGAATAGTTATACAAAAAGAAATCCATAATAAGCCGGCATTTTTCGCTTATCCTACAGATTTAGATAAGGATTGGGAAATTAGTTTATTATCACAATTAATCACTTTAACACCAGGAACAATCGTCGTAGCAATTTCAGATGACAAAAAAACACTTTATATTCATTCAATTGATTTTTCAGATATTGATTCTGAAGTAAGTGCGATTAAAGATTCATTTGAAAAAGCTATCAAGGAGGTGAGCATACGATGACAAATATATTCGTTATTATTGCGATTATCATCGTTGCACTCTCTATGATTGGTATGCTGATTCGTGTCATTATTGGTCCTACTCTAGCTGATAGAGTCATTGCGCTCGATGCATTAGGTATTACATTAATGGCCATAATAGCTTTATTCTCAGTATTAACTCATACTAGATATTTATTCGTTATACTTTTATTAATAGGTATATTAGCATTCTTAGGTACTGCAGCATTTGCGAAATTTATGGATAAAGGAGAGATCATTGAAAATGATAGAAACGATTCTTATTAGTATCTCAATTTTTATGATGGTCATAGGTGCTTGCTTTAGCTTTTTCGCAGCGTTAGGTATTCTAAGATTACCAGATGTCTTTTCTCGTGCACACGCCTCAGGAAAAGCTTCTACATTAGGCGTTATGCTTATCTTGTTAGGTGTATTGATATACTTTATCGCTAAAGAAGGACATTTCAATGTTCAACTACTACTAGGTATTATCTTTATATTCATAACAGGTCCGTTAGCAGGTCACTTAGTTTCAAGAAGTGCTTACTATATGGGCGTTAGACCTAGTGAAAGAACAATTCGCGATGATTTAAAAGATGCAAAATAAAAAAGTTGTTGCAGTGATTATTTCACTAGCAACAACTTTTTATTTATATTAATTTATTGGTGCGCCACCAGTTACACCATATACTTGTCCTGTGATATAACTTGCACTATCTGATGCAAGTAGTACATACACTTCTGCTAATTCGACTGGTTGCCCTGCTCTTTGTAAAGGCTGATTTTTTCCAAAGTCTGGTATGTTATCCTGTGGTTGACCACCTGATATTTGTAATGGTGTCCATATTGGTCCAGGTGCAACACTATTCACACGAATGCCTTTTTCTCCAAGTTGAGCAGCTAAACTTTTCGTTAATGATATATTGCAACTTTTTGTCATCGCATAATCTACCAAATGGGCACTTGGTTTAAATCCTTGTATAGATGATGTAATAATAATACTACTACCTTCTTTTAAATATTGAAGCGATTCTTGTATTGTAGCTATACCAGAAAAAACATTCACTTCGAATGTATCTCTAAGATTATCTTCTGATAAATTTTGAATGTCATATTCATATTGTTGTATACCTGCGTTCAGTACAACTATGTCCAAGCCACCTAATTTATTTTGCGCTTCTTGGACGAGTTGCTTAGGGAACTTTCGATTTCTTAAATCTCCAGGAATCAGTACACATTTTTGACCAGCTTTTTCTATAATACTTTTTACTTCTTCAGCATCTTCTTTTTCATCTTGAATATAATTAATCGCGACATCTGCACCTTCTTTACCATAAGCGATTGCAGCAGCACGACCTATTCCAGAATCTCCTCCAGTTACAAGTGCTTTCTTACCTTTCAATTTCTCTGAACCTAAATAGGACTCTTCACCACAATCTGGAACAGGATTCATATTTTTCTGAATACCTGGATAATTTTGTGGTTGCTTATCATATTGGTCATAATAGTAAGCTGTTAAAGGATTGTGCTTAGTCATAATATATCCTCCTCAAATTATATATACTATATGTATACCCTTTATTGAGATATTTAAAAATATATATACGAATAAGAATAAAAAGCGATCAATACAAATATATGATTGATCGCTTTTTATATGATTAAATTATCTTTTTTGTTTAATTGCTATTGTTGCTCTTACTATGGAAATAAGTTGTTCGTTTTCATCAATAACTTTAACATCCCATACTTGAGTTGTTCTTCCAATATGAAGTGCTTGACCTATTGCTCGAACTGTACCTGTTCGAATTGACTTAATATGGTTTGCGTTGATTTCTAATCCTAAAGGAATTTCATCTTCGCTTGAAGCGTAATGAGCTCCCATAGATGCTGCTGTTTCAGCTAATGCTATTGTTGCACCGCCATGTAGGAATCCGAATGGTTGTTTAACTTTATCCGTTACTGGCATCGTCATTTCGATATAGCCATGTCTTGATTCGATTGTTTCTATTCCAAAGTTCTCTATTAAATCCATATGATTAATCCCCCTTAATCATACTATAATACCATTGCAGCAATAAATCCAAAAATAATTAATGGGATATTATATATTAAGAAATTTGGTATACATGTATCTCTAATATGATCATGTTCACCATCGACGTTTAAACCAGCTGTTGGGCCTAAAGTTGAATCACTTGCAGGGCTTCCTGAATCACCTAACGCACCTGCTGTTCCGATAACTGCGATTAATGCCATAGTGCTAAGTCCAATTTCTTGTCCAAATGGAATAAATAAACTAGCAATAATCGGAATTGTCGCAAATGATGATCCTATGCCTAGTGTTACAACAAGACCAATAACGTACATCATTATAATACTGAATGCTTTATTATCTCCTGTAATTGATGCTAGACTTTCAACTAGTGAACCTACTTCATTTGTAGCGCTCATCACACCTGCAAATCCGTTTGCTGTTAAAATCACAACACCAATGTATGCCATGATTTGAATACCTTCAACTAATTTAGCATCTAAATCTCTCCAGTTATATAATCCTGAGAAGAAGAATATTAAGATCCCTGCTAATGCACCAAAAATCATAGATTCCGTTAATGTTTGAACAACGAATGTTCCTAAAATCGCTAAGCCCGTCACAATTAATGGATATGGCTTTAATGTCTTCGTTTCTTCGTCTTCTTCTACTTTAATTGTTTTATATGTTCTAGGTTTCCAATACATAATAATCGCAACGATTAATCCAAATACATAGCCCATTGAAGGAATTAACATCGCTTTCCAAATACTATTGAATTCTATATCTACATTTGCTTTTCCAAATGCATCAAAGATAATAGATTGGAATATATGACCATAACCATAAGGGAATAAAATATAAGGGAAACATAGTCCGAAACCAATAACTGTAGCAATTAATCTTCTATCCATTTGTAGTTCATTAAATAAGCTTAATAATGGTGGTATAAGAATAGGTATAAATGCAATATGGACAGGTATGACATTTTGACTGAGTACTGATATGACAAGTAATACAGCTACTAATAATATTTTTATTTTTACTCTACTTTTCTGTGAATTTTCTTTTTTCATTGATGTAATGATTTTTCCAACGATGTAGTCAGTTATACCACTATATGAAATCAGTGCTGCAAATCCTCCTAATAATGCATAAGATAATGCAACTTCTGAACCATCAACGATTGTTTTACCAAATGTGGAAATGACTTTATCAACAGACATTCCACTTAATAAACCACCTGTTAATGCACCTATGAATATACTTAGTACAACATTTAAACGCATTAAACAAAGTATAATCATCACAATAACAGCTACTAATACTGCATTTATTTCCAAAAAGACCCTCTCCATTCTTTAGTTCTCTACCACGATAAAGTGAAATAATGAACTTATCATATCAGTTGAGAAATAGCATGTCAACATTTCAAGAATTAGTCCGAATATTCTGAATCAAATTTCGTCATAATTAAAGCGGGATCTAAACCTAGCTTTTTACATAGATTTTTTATCCCGCTTTATATGTGATTGATTTTATTTATTTTTTAAGAAATGTAGTACTGTTGGTATCATAGCACCTGTCGCACCCTTTGGTCCTTTGAATGAATCCTTTTCTGTTTCCCCTGAACCTGCAATATCAAAGTGTAAGTGAGGTATTTCATCACTAAAATGTGTTACAAATGCTGCTGCAAATAATGCTTTACCGTTTTTATTTAAAATACAGTTAGTTAAATCTGCAACTTCTGAAGATTTAATATCTTGTTTCTCTTCATCTGTTATCGGTAATTCAAAACTTACTTCATTTGAATATTTTGCAGCTTGTTTCACATCATCAATGTATTGATCAGCATCGCTTGAGAATATCCCCGTTTTCCCTAAACCTAATGCTGCAACGACAGCTCCTGTTAATGTCGCAAAGTTCATAATAAGCTCTGGCTTATATTGTTTAACGAATGAAACAGCATCACCTAATACTAATCTTCCTTCAGCATCCGTATTTGTTATTTCAACTGTTTCTCCACTTAATGCTGTATATACATCATCTGGTTTCATTGCATTATTTGAAATCATATTTTCAGCTAATGGTAATACGGCTACTACATGAATAGGTAATTGTAATTGGTTGATAGCATGCATCATACCTACTACGTTACTTGCACCACTCATGTCATATTTCATCGTTGGCATACCTGTTTTAGATTTAATTTGGTAACCACCTGAATCGTATGTCACACCTTTACCTACAAGTGCAATTGGATCTTGAGTTGAACCTTTATATTCAAGCACGACTAAACGTGGTGGGTTTATAGATCCTTTACCAACTGCATCTAATAAACCAATACCTTCTTCTCTAATTTCATCTTCATTTTTAAACGTTACTTTTACTTGTGAATCTTTAAAGTGTTGTTCAATTTGGTTTGCGAAATAATCTGGCGTTAAAATATTCGGAGGTGTTTGTGAATATGTTCTCGCTAAATTAACACTTTCCCCTAAAATTTCACCTTGATTAATAACTGTCGTAACATCTTCAGTTGTCGTTGTAACATAATTAATGACTGTATTAACATTTGCTGATTTATTTGATTTATACGTATCAAATACAAATGTAGCTTGTGTGAATAACCAGCCAAAACGATAAGCACGTTCTTGATGAGATACATTTTGTGATACAAACGTATCATCTAACAAATGTACTTCTTCAATTCTATTACTTTGTAAATATCTGCTTAAGTTTCCGTACACAACTTGATAGTCATTTTCTTTAATTTCTTTTAAGTTACTTAACCCTACAGCAATTAATTTAACGACTTGTCCATTTACGATAATCGCTGTACTAGTTATTTTACCAAGTTCGCTACTAATAATTTGTTGTTTTTTTAAATTTTCAAGTTGTCCGCCTAAAATTTGATCAATTTCATCAAAATTGTGCATTTGATTTAAATGACTTGGACAACCGATTACAATCGGATGTTCATTATTAGAATATGATTCTTTAATTTTTATATTCATCATTATTATCCCCTTTTGTTAAAACATTGAATAACCGCTTCTTCGTAAATTCCTTATAACAAATCCTGCGACAATAGCGCCAATCCATCCTGAACCAAGCATTAATATATCCGCAGTATGTATATGTGTTAAACCTGTAATAAGTTTTGAAAATGCAGTTGCTGGATCTGTAAAGTACATAGCAGTGGAAATTTTATCTACAATTGCAAAAATAACAAATGGATAAAGTACGACCATTAACCAAGTAGCTTTTAATAGCATATTTAATATAAAAGCGATTCCAAAAAACAGAACAAAAAATAATGCCATTGATATGATAACTTGCGGTAAAGATATCATAGCTAACCTCCTTTAAAAAAAGAGACCCGCCTAATAGCAGGTCTCTACACTTAATAATGAATCAATTAGAATTTACCTTTTTTATAGGCTAATCCGATACCACCAATTTTGAAAATTGCACGAGTATCGATAACTTTTTTCATGAATGCTGCTTTTTTACCAGTAATTTCGCGACCCATAACAACACCAACACCATCATGACTACCTAATGAACATACAGTACCTTTGTCATCGTATGCGAATGGCTCTGTTTTCTCACCATTGAAGATGTTTTTAATGTTTTTAGCAAGGTGTTCACCTTGTTGCATAGCGATTTGTGCTGTTGTTGGAAGTGGACGCTTGTTATCTCCTTCACCAGCCATAACAGCTGAACAGTCACCAATTACGAAGATATCATCATAGTTGTCGATTGATAAATCATCTTTAACTACGATACGACCACGTTTAACACCGTCAAATGATTCTTCCATTAATTTACTACCTCTAACACCTGCAGCCCAAATAGCTGTGTTAGCTTCTAAAGTTTGTTCTTCGTCATTAACTTTAACTACGAAACCTTTTTCATTACAAGCAACGATTGGAGTAGAAATTTTGAATTCAACGCCACGTTCTTCTAAATATTTAACAACGTAGTTCACTAAGTTTTCAGAGAACATAGGTAACATTTTGGGAGCAGCTTCAACACAAGTGATTTTAACTTTAGATTGATCTACACCGTATTTTTTACATAATTCAGGAATACGTTCTGTTAATTCACCTAATAATTCAACACCAGTGAATCCAGCGCCACCTACTAAGATTGCTAAATCATTTTCATCTTTTTCTTTAGATGCAGCATAATTAGCAAATTTATCTTCGATATGTTTAGCAATACGACGAGAAGTGTTAATGTTTTCGATTTGTAAAGCATGTTCTTTCATACCTTCAATACCGAATGTTTCACTTTCAAATCCTAATGCAACAACAAGAATATCATATTCGAATACACCATTAGATGTTTCAACTGTTTTAGCATCTTTGTTGATTTTTGTTACTTCTGCTTTAACGAAGTTTACTTTATTTCTGTCGATTACATTTGTAATTGGGTATAAAGCATCCTCATAGTTTAAAGTACCTGCAGAAGCTTCGTGTAACCATGTAGCTTCGTAGTGATAATCGTTTTTGTTGATTAATGTAACATCAACGTCTTGGTTTGAAACTAATTTTTGCAATTTAGTTACTGTTTGTAAGCCAGCGTAACCTGCCCCTAATACTAGAACTTTTTTACGTTCAAATCCCATTATTTTCACCTATACTTTCTAAATTTTGTTTGACACTTATAGGAAAGTTGTGTCACTTTGTGTTTTTCCTCACAAATAAAGATAATACTATTTACATACAAGTTTTATTGTATATTTTTATAAAGATAAATTCAAGTGTGACATATCAATTCCTTAGCATTGTTCTGGCGTACCTGAAACATCTCTTGTCTTAAATGAACTTCCGCAACCACAAGCTGCAATAGCATTAGGGTTTTCAATCGCAAATCCGCCACCCATTAAAGATGTCTTAAAGTCAATTGTTGTACCATTTAAAATTGGTGCATCATTCTTATCTACTAACACTTTCACACCATAAAACTCAAGAACTTCATCATTCTCAGCCGGTTCTTCTTCTGCTGACATCCCGTATGAAAGTCCTGTACAACCGCCACCTTTAACAGATACTTTCAAATAACCACTTGGCATATCGTTATTTTTCATCATATCTTTAACTTCATAAGCTGCTGCTTCAGTTAATATAACAGTTGACATATTTATTCCTCCTAAAAAATCCAATTTTCTTCTATATGACTATATATATTTTCAAGTAATTCTTCTGGTGTTTCTCCCTTGACCATATCTCCATTGACTAATGCATATAACCCTCTTGCACATGGTCCACAATTTTGTAGACAACCGTATTCCAATACATCTACTTCTGGATCATTGTCGAGCTTGTTAAACACTACATCAGCACCTTTGGCCAAGTTTGAAATACAAAATTCGACAATTGGGTTCAATGTGTTCACCTACTCACTTTTTATTCATTAAACTATTTTAACATTCATTGTAGTTTATGCCAAAAACGATTATACTAAAAGTATACTTATATATTATAAAATATATACATACAAATTTGTAGAAATTTGATTTATGGACAAAGGAGAATAACGATGAAAAGCTTAGTATTATTAGGGGGCGGATACGGTAATATGCGCTTAATGAAAGAAATACTTCCTAGCACATTACCTTCCGATTATTCAATTACGCTGATTGATCGTATGCCATTTCACGGTTTAAAAACAGAGTTCTACGCATTAGCAGCAGGCACAAAACCAGATAAAGATATTCGTGTTCAATTTCCAAAAGATAAAAAAATTAATACAGTATACGGGGAAATTACTGATATTGATTTAGACAATCAAATTGTTTCAGTTGGAGATACACGAGTTGATTATGATGAACTTGTAATAGGTCTAGGTTGTGAAGACAAATATCACAACGTACCTGGTGCAAAAGAATATACCTATAGTATTCAAACTGTACAAAACGCACGCAAAACATACCAAGCAATATGTGACTTACCAAGTGATGCAACTGTTGGTATCGTCGGTGCAGGATTAAGTGGTATAGAACTTGCAAGTGAATTACGTGAAAGTAGACAAGATATTAAAATTAAACTTTTTGATAGAGGTTCACGAATTTTACCTGCATTCCCAGAGAAATTAAGTAAATACGTAAAAAAATGGTTTGATAAACATAATGTAGAAGTTGTACCAAATTCAAATATCACTAAAGTTGAACCCGGACAACTTTATAACAATGAAGATATTCATAACGTTGATTTAGTTGTATGGACTGCCGGTATACAACCAGTTGAAATCGTTAGAAATCTTTCAGTTGATACAAACGACGGTAGAAGGGTTATCGTAAATCAATATCATCAAATTCCAACATATCCAAATGTATATATTGTAGGCGATTGTGCAGCATTACCACATGCACCAAGCGCATATTTAGCAGAAATACAAGCTGATCAAATCGCTGAAGTCATGAAATTGCAATGGGCAAACAAACCACTACCTGAAAAGATGCCAGAATTGAAACCACAAGGATTTGTAGGTTCACTTGGTGAAAAACAAGGATTCGCTTATTTAATGGAACAAACCGTAACAGGTCGTTTAGCAAGAGTCATTAAATCAGGTGTCTTATGGTTATATAAATATCATAACGGATAAGAAAAAAGTAGCAGATTAATCTGCTACTTTTTTTCTGTTATATGTGGGGGTGGTTGGAAGTGAAGATGTGAGTTTGTTGTGGTTGTTAAGGAACGGGATAACTTTAGTACTTTCTTGGCTTTATTCGAGCATTAAGCTAAGACTTCAGCTATCTCTTGGCTTTACTCACACATTAAGCCACGACTTGCCTCATATCTCACAACTATACTCTACCCAACTCAGCTGTCCCAAATAATCTACCCAACTTTATTCATTTTTTATTGTTCTACTGCTACGTGTTCATCTATAAATTTTGTTACTGGCTTTAATTGAACATAACCATCTGCTACGTATTCATCATTGATTGTTACAAGTGGATAGAAAAGTTCGTCTTCGTTTATTCTTTCGATAAATTGTTGGTCGTGATCTGTTAAATTTTCTGTTTGTTTCATAATATCAATATATGTGTATTCAAGGTTTAACTCTGGATATTTTCTTCCTAAAATTGCTTGTAACCATTCAAATGTGTCTTTTGATGATGGTGCATTTACACAACTTGCACATACAACATCAGCCCCATAAATTACTATACTTGCCTTGGACATTTTAGCATCCCCCTAGTTTCATGAATAGATTTTTTACCTTATTTCTATTATAATAGATAAATAAGATTAATGTATCTAATAACACTTGATGAGAGGAGTATTAATATATATGGCTACCGAACAACAAACAATGTTTGATCAAGTTAGTGATGTACTCGAAAAGTTAAGACCATTCTTATTACGTGATGGTGGCGACTGTGAATTAGTAGATGTTGATGACGGGATTGTTAAATTACGTCTACTTGGTGCTTGTGGTACTTGCCCAAGTTCTACTATTACGCTAAAAGCCGGCATAGAACGTGCTTTATTAGAAGAAGTACCTGGCGTAGTGGAAGTAGAACAAGTATTCTAACTTCATCATTAATAAAAAACAGGACATCGTTTATAAACGATGCCCTGTTTTTTATTTCCTAGGTAATATTAATGATACTGTCTACTCACTTTTCCATCATATGTTCCATTGATGTGTTGTATCATTTGTTCATTAATATATACCCAGCCTTTCCATCCTATATGAACGGCGTCTGTTATTACATACGGTTCATATTCTTTATCGGTTAAATCGTATACTTTCATATCATTCTTTTGAATCATGTGATTGATTTTCTCATATACCGTTTCACGTTTTTCTTTATCCACATGAATGTGATCATACCATTTTCCATTTGCTGGAATCACAATAAACAATGGGTCTGCTTTAGCTTCTTTTAAAGTATCAATTAATAATTGTAAATCATCAAATTCTTTCGAATGCATATTAAACTCGTAATTACGATTATATCTTTTACGTTGCTGTTTTAATAAATGCCAATATTTATCATTCATACCAAATTTGTTTGTTCTTGAATGTTGTGCTCCATATTCTGAAGCGTATAACTTCAAGTCATTCCAATTCATATGATTAAAATGATGGTGTTCTTTTCTATGTAACTTTGCTTTTTCTTGTCCAAAAATTGATTTCAAAACGTCGTGTTTTTCATAGATATTTTTTTCAAAATCATTCATAAATGTACCTTCATTATAATGATGATTTTCTTTTTCTATGACTGATTTCAAGTATGGGTCTGATTTTAATTGTTTAAATTGCGCTAATCTTTTAGCAAAACGATCTTTAATTTCTGGACTTAACACTTTATTTTTAAATAAGTGATCAGCTTGCAATGGTGAAAAGCGAGCATTAAAGTTATCATTTGTCAGTCCATGATTTGTAAACCATTGTGGCGAAATAATAATCGCTATTTTTTTACCTTTTAGATTATGTGCTTGGCTTCCCATATTAATTGCATGAATTAAATCAGTTGATCCACCCGTACCTATTAGATATGGTTGCAATTTCGCTTTTTTGTCATTCAAGATATACGCTGGATGGAAGATGTCTTGTTTTTCCAATTCGCTTGACCCAAAGATTGGATAGAAATTTTTACTTAATAACATTTCTTCTTGTGAGTGCACACCTTTTAGTACTGTATCATCTAAAGATATCGCTTCGTTATTAATACTGTCATACTTTGAAAATGATTTAATCCATTCTACTGGTACCAGTAAAAATAAACCGAATAATAAACCACTTATTAATAATGGTAACAATAACTTTAATTTCATTGTAATTCCTTAAGTACTGCTATAATTTTATTTGGTGTTGCCCACTCATCTCTATCAAAATCAGTAATTGTTACGTCAATGCCTAAATTATTTTGAATTTCTAATAATAACCCTACTGTCGCAAATGAATCGATAATGCCTTCTTCAAATATTTCAATATCAGGATTTTCTTTAACGATATCATTTTCTGCAACTTCTGCTAAAATATTTAAAACACTCTTTTCAAAATTCATAATATAACTCCCTTATTTAATGTATTAACTTGCCTGAGAAAAGTAAAAATCCAAATGCTATACAATGGAATGTAATGAGTATTGCTACTATGTTCATAATGCTTGGATTCATCTTTATAGGATGTTTTTTACGCCATTGTTCGTAATAGCCATACCCAATAAATAGCAATGCATGATATAAACCATACAAAATATAATGCCATTCAATACCATGCCAAATACCCATAATAAAGAAATTCAAGAAAAATCCTAAATTAGATATTAATAATTTATCTTTTAATAATTTTTCTTTAGATACCCAAAATACAAATCGCATATATACGCAATCTCTAAACCAAAATGATAAACTCATATGCCATCTATTCCAGAAATCTTTAATATTTTTAGCTTTAAATGGTTGGTTAAAGTTAACAGGTGTTTGCACACCAAATAAATAACTAAATGCAATTGCAAATAAACTGTATCCTGCAAAATCAAAGAATAAATAGAAACTATAACCATACATATAATATAAGTAATTTAAAAATGTTGGATCAGTGTCTATTGGTACAACTTTTATCACATACTCATTTATGTAATAAGCAATGATATATTTATACAAGAATCCCATAAACACCATATGTATCGCTTTGATAAGCATGTTATAGTACTTTTCAGGTTCTATTGTCTTCTCTTCATCTTTAATAAAGCGTTTATATCGATCTATTGGACCAGATGAGATTGTTGGAAAGAATGTAATAAAATCGATTAATTTCATCGTATCAATAGACTTAATTCGACTATCACGAATTTCCATAATGAGTTGAATGCTCTTAAATGCAATATAAGAAATTCCTAAAAATCCAATAAATTCAATGACTCTATTACCATGTATTGTAAGTTGATGTGTTCCAAGCCAACTACTTTGTAATACTTTGACAACAATTAACGGTAATATAGATAAAAATATTGCACTCACATATAACTTAAAGTTGTTTGTTTTCTTTACGAGCGTGTTATAAGTTCTAATCAAAACAACTTGATAACATACATACAGTGCAAAGAAAATGAGTTGATAACTTAAATATTGATTATCGAATAAATTTTTACTGTCATCCGAAAATATTAAAACAAGCATAATTAAGGTTATTACCCTATTGTATATAAGACTTTTCTTACCGATTAATCCTAAAATAATAACGGGTAACATTAAGATTAAACAGATGTAGAAATAAGTAAAATCTCCATATGGTGTCATGAATTTAACCTCTCTAATACTTTGTTGCGATCTAATTTACCGTTAGCCGTTAAAGGTAGCTGTTTAGCATAGCTGAATTTTCTAGGAATCATGTATTCAGGTAAATGTAATTTCAATTCATGTTTCAAATGCATTGTCATGTCATTTTCACTTTCTAGCACATCAGCTATTGGCACAATTGTTGCATGTAAATATTGGATTTTCTCACCCTGTTTGATTGGTGAAATGACAGCTTGTTTAACATCTGATAAGTGTTCAAGTACGCTTTCAATTTCTTCAAGTTCCATACGATAACCATTGATCTTAATTTGAAAATCAATTCTTCCGTTAATGAACCAATAACCATCTCGATAAGTTGCTTTGTCACCTGTATGATAATTTAATTGGCCATCAATGATTTTAAACACCTTATTATGTTTTTCTTCATCTTTTAAGTAACCTTGGCTCACACTTTTACCTATAATAATTAATTCACCTTCATCTGTTAACTTCAATTCGCTATTTGGGCGTACTTTGCCTATTGGTAAAGGTTTAAATTGATCCAGTATTTCTTGCGTGATTTGTATACTCGTTACAGCAACTGTAGCTTCAGTTGGTCCATATGTATTATAAATAGTTGATGTCGTAAACAAATCATGTAATTTCTGTGCTGTTTTATGACTCAATATCTCTCCACAGAAGAAGAACTGCTTTAATTCCGGATGATGTGTTTCATTAAAATTAGGCAATAGCAGACACATTTCTAAAAATGAAGGTGTAGATACCCAGCTTTCTACTGCTTTATGTTCGAGCAATTCATATAATTGTTTAGGCTTTTCAATCATCTTCTTATCGACAAGTTGAAGTGTACCGCCAGTCATTAAACATGGATAAATGGCCATAACAGACAAGTCAAAAGAAAACGGCGCTTGATTTAACCACATTCTATGCTCGCCTATTTGATTTAATTTCAGCATCCATTCTGTAAAATCAACAAGACTTTCATATCTTATTTGTACACCTTTTGGAAATCCTGTAGATCCAGATGTAAATATTGTATAAACAATGTCTTTATCAGTTATTCTCTTGAAGTCTTGATCCACTGATTCAACAGCAAGTATTTCTTCTATCGTTATTTGCTTTACATGTAAATTATTCAATAAATTTCCAGTTGTGTTCAAAATAAAAAAAGGCTCAACCTTCTCAATGATATGCTCTATTCTTTCTAATGGAATAGAAGTATCAATTGGAACGTAACCAATGCCTGCTTTCATACTCGCAATCATTCCCACAATCATATAAGGTGACATATGACCATAAAGTACTATAGGCTTTCCAGAACCTTTAATTAAAGTAGCTAATTTATTAGAATAAAGATCTAATTCACCATAAGTTATTACTTCGTCTCTATAGTTTATCGCAACCTTATCAGCATGCCACTTATTCATAAATGTTACTTTTTCTAAGATGTCCCTCATAAACTTTCTCCTTCATTAAAATTCATTATATATAAAATCATTACTTGCGCTTCCACCAGCATAAATCCAAAATAACACAATCATGATTAGTAAATAGAAAATCGTCAAACCAACCAATTTAAAGTTTTCAGAGTTTATAATATCCCTAATTTTTTCCATTGTTAATCTCCTTGTGTTTTAATTTTGTAATTATTCTATTTCATCATTATATTCTATACATAATCGAATATCAAGAATTATATGTAAAAAATTAGCAATATATGTAAATAAAAAGGCGGGACAGAAATCTAATTTGTAAAAAAAAGATTTCGTAGTCCCGCCCCGGCAAGGATGACTAGAGTTGAAAAAGCTTGGTACAAGCGTATTTCAATTCAGTCATCTACTGCCAAGATACTACAAGAGACTGAGACATTACATTATGTCCCAGCCTGTTTTTTCTTTATTAATTTGGCTTGATTATTTCAACTTAACCGGTGTAATTGGATCTTGGTTAGACATAATTTGTTTAGCATTATCTACGCATAATTGCACCATTTTATCTCGCGTTGCAACTGAACTACTGCCGATGTGTGGCACAACGATAACTTGATCCATTTTTAAAAATGGATGATCATCTGAAATAGGTTCATTTTCAACAACATCTAATGCTGCACCTAAAATCTCTTGTTGCTCAATTGCTTCAATTAAATCAGATTCTACGATGTGACCACCACGTCCGATATTAATTAAAATTGCTGAGTTTTTCATTTTTTTTAAAGTTTCTCGATTGAATATACCTTTTGTTTCTGGTGTTAATGGCGCCGTACAAACTACGAAATCACTCTCATTAAGCAATTCATCCATTGTACGATATTCAACATTTAATTGCTGTTCAGCTTCTTCTTTCCTGGAGCGGTTATGATAAAGTACTTTGCAATTAAAGCCTTTCAATCTTCTAGCAAAAGCTTCACCAATTGAGCCCATTCCATAAATACCAACTGTTGAGCCGTGGACATCTTTTCCTGCTAAAAGATAAGGACCCCAACTTTTCCATTCACCATTATGTACATATTGAACCGCTTCAACAATTCTTCTTGCTGCTGTTAACATTAACGTAAAGCCTAATTCGGCAGTCGTTTCTGTTAAAACTTCTGGTGTATTTGTAACAACAACACTTTTTTCTTCAGCAAGTTTCACATCAATATTATCAAAACCAACAGCTAAATTGACGACACCCTTTATGTGCGTTGCATTGTTAAAAAATTCCTCATCAATTTGCTCGCTTAATGTCGTAATGACAATTGTAGCGTCTTGAGAACGTTCTAAAAATGATTCTCGAGGCATTGGTTCTAATTCGCTGTTCCAAACATCTACTTCTGCATATTCTTTAATCTGATTGATAAACTTTTCTGGTAATTGTCTTGCAACAAGTACTTTCTCATTCATGTTCTCAGCTCCTTATGTGAATTTACTTAATAACTTCAAATAAATTCTTAACGCTATATGTTGGTAATACTTCTTTTTTATTAATTTCTTCTAAAGAAGTTACACCAGTTTGTACATGTAATGTATCAATGCCACTATTGATTCCAGCTAAAATATCAGTGTCATATAAGTCACCAATCATGACACAATCTTCTTTAGCATGACCAATTTTTTCAATAGCTTGCTCCATAATAATTGTTTCAGGTTTACCGATGAATACTGGTGTCTGTCCAGTTGATACACTCACAACACTTGTCAATGAACCATTTCCAGGTAAAAATCCTCTTTCATTTGGAATCGAAACATCTTTATTTGTAGATATGAATTTCGCACCATTTCTAACGGCTAAACATGCTACTGAAAGCTTTTCATAAGAAATATTCACATCTAAGCCCATTACGACATAATCAACATGTTCATCTTCTTTCACAACTAAGCCAGCATCTTTTAAAGAAGTTTCTAATCCACTTCCACCTACCATATATACTGATGCGCCTGGAGAAGCTTCACTTATATATCCAGCAGTTGCCATTGCAGAAGTAATCACATGTTCACTTGAAGTATGAAAACCCATATTATTTAATTTTTCAGCTACTTCAGCAGGTGTTTTTGAAGAGTTGTTCGTAACGAATAAATAATCTTTATTATTATCATTTAAATAATTTATAAATTCGATTGCACCTTCAATAACTTCTGTACCTTTATACATTGTGCCATCTATATCAATAAAATAACCTTTATAATCTTTCATTTTTATCTCCTTCGCCAAAAGCTGTTACGGGAACATTTTCATTTTCTAAAAAGTGTTTAGTATCTTCGACTGCTTGTTTATAAAATGGATTCGCAATTTTAAAAGCTTTTCTCAATTGATCATGATTAATATTTTCATAATTTCGAATAAGTTCTTTTCTGTAATCAATAGATGTCCTAATCGCTTCAGCAGTTGAAGGCTGGAATACTTTTTCAAGTTCCATAATATCAATCACATCTTTATAATTACCAGGATCTCTTAAAATAAATGCATCAATAATCAAATTCCCAATATCAACTACAGATTCAATCATCATATGTGCGATTCTTTCTAAAGCATATGGAGAATTTTTCTCGGTTTCAAAATCTTCCGTTAATTTTTCTAAATAATTTAATTTTAAAGTTAAAGTTTTGCTATCTACGAAATACATGTAGAAGACCTCCTATCCATATATCATCATATCATAATTTTGAATTGTACGGCATTGCTCTGTATACTATACAAGTAAAGAAAGATTTTTAAAAAGGAGTCGCTAAACATGATAGATATGTTCTTATATGATGAACAAGACGAAGCGAAAATACAATTTGTAGGATTTGTCGGTGAACACAGTCGCTATGACTTAACACTGATTTATACTAATAGACATTATGGAAAAACAATGGTACTCAATACTCAAAACAATACATTTGGTATTATCGGTAAAGATGACTTAGAAGAAGAAGGCTATATTAGTCACATCCTCGGTTTAACAGAAGAAGAAGGCGAAGAAGTAACAGAATATTTACATGATGTTATAGATATATAAGTTTGAATTAAGTTTGTTTTTTATTTAGTGCGTTCGTTATTAACAGTTCTGGCCGAAAGTGCAAACAAGAAGTCCAGTAATGACATTTCTCAGTAGTTTTGTAAATAAGGCACTCCATAGTTACACTTCGACCGACTTTTGTTACTATGGGTACTCTTAGTTACATTTCGACTGACTTTTGTTACTATAAACCCCCTTAGTTACATTTCGACCGACTTTTGTTACTAACACACCTATATTATACAAACAACTTCATTCAATAGTATTCACAACTCTCGCTATAGCTCAATAAAAAAAGAGCCCGGAAAATTTCCGGGCTCTTTCGTTTATAAATAATCTTTTAAAGTATTTTTAGATGTAGGTTGTTCTTCAATTACGTCTTCTTCTATTTCTACTGTTTCAGCTTCTTGTTGTTTGTTTTGTTGCTCTTGTTTAGTGTTTTGTTGAATTGTTGGCTCTATTTTAACATCTTCTAATTTATGTTCTTCATCTATGAAAGTTGCTTCTTCTGCTGTTAATTTAGATATCTCAGATTTAGATAATCGTCTCAACACAAAATATTTACATCCAAAATTACAATACTCTAATATATAATCTTGAATAGCAGAGAATCGCTTATTTGCATCACTTTTTTTATTAGAATCATGATAAAAGCCTTTTAAACGAAGTTGCTCGTAACCAAAGTCACCAACAATAAAATCATATTTATCTAGAATTTCAGAATAACGTGATGTAAACTGTTCTTCATTGAAAGATTTCTGATCATCCTTAATCACTTCAAAATAGTTATTTTCTATTTTAGTTAACATTCAATCACCTTATTAGTTATTAAGTGCTTGTTCACCTAGAATATGTTTTTGTTTAGCAGCTTCATTAACTTGTTCATCTGCGTGATAAGAACTACGTACCATTGGACCAGCTTGGCAATGTTTAAAGCCTTTTTCCATAGCTACTTTTCTTAATTTACCAAATTCTAAAGGTGTGTAGTATTTTTGAACATTTAAATGTTTACGTGATGGTTGTAAATATTGACCGATTGTCATAATATCTACGCCGTTTGCACGTAAATCATCCATTGTTTCATAAATTTCTTCAACTGTTTCACCAAGTCCAACCATTAAGCTAGATTTAGTAGGAATATCTGGGTACATTTCTTTAGATCTTCTTAAAAATTCTAATGTACGGTCGTATTTTGCACGTGCTCTAACTCTTGGTGTTAAGCGTCTAACTGTTTCGATATTGTGGTTTAAAATATCTGGTTTAGAAGCCATTAATGTTTCTAATGCTTCATAACTACCACCCATATCTGATGGTAAAATTTCAATTGTAGTATATGGATTTAACTCTCTTACTTTACGTACTGTTTCTGCATAAACGTTAGAACCAGCATCTTTCAAGTCATCTCTTGCTACAGCTGTAATTACTACGTGTTTTAAGTTCATAAGTTGAACTGATTCTGCTACACGTTGTGGTTCATCTAGATCTAACTCATTTGGAAGACCTGTTTTAACTGCACAGAAACGACATGCTCTCGTACAAACTGCTCCTAAAATCATAAATGTAGCTGTACGTCTTTCTCCCCAACATTCGTGAATGTTTGGACATTTAGCTTCTTCACAAACTGTATGAAGATTCTTCTCACGCATCATTTTTTTCAAGCCTGTGTAGTTCTTATTCGTGTTTAATTTTATTTTTAACCAGTCTGGTTTACGTAATATTTCTTCATTTTTAGTAGCCATATACGTGAACACCCTTCTATTATTAATTTTCATCTTTATATATTATAACGAATATACATATAAATTTAAATGCTCATTACACTTTCTTTTTAAGTTGTAATAACTTTTGTACAAAAAATATTTCTTAAAAACTCTGGCATAATATAATTTACATTCATATCTTTCAATATTGGGAAGTATCTTCCGAATGTGTACATATCAATAGTACCGAGCTTATATTGTTCGTGATCTTCTATTTCTTTTCCATTCACGAAACATTGACCTGTAGACTCAATATAGCCGATATTTTTAAATACATATCCTCCAAATATATCTCCTCTAAAGCCAAATCCAAATGCCACTTCATCCATATAGGACTGTTCCATCGCTTTGTATATAATTTGTTTGAGTTCCGCGCCTCTTAAATCTACTGAAACAGTGTTTATAGGATGCGGTAACATTTGATGAATATCGTATTCTGTTAACTCATTACCCGTCTTACCTTTAACGATAAGACCTGCATTAATAATTGCACAGTCTGCTCCTGTAAATTCTAATACACTTTCGCATAATAAATCCGTTGTATAACTTGCACTGTTAAGACGACGTGGTAATGAAAAATTACCTTTAAGAATCGGTTTATTTAATAATGCCTTACCTTTTTCTTCATAATCATTTGGTACTTCTTCAATTAAGTCAGAATTAATAATTTCCGCTTCTTTATGAATAACTTTTTGATTTTCAATAACTAAATCTACTTTACCAACATAATGGCCATATTTACCAGCTGCAGCCATCAACACACCATTTTGTACTTCGCCATTCTCAAAGTAATGATGTGTATGTGCACCGAATATAACATCTACTTCTGGACATTCTTTGCAAATTTGCTCATCAAAGAAGATGCCGACATGACTTAATACGAGCAGTACATCATATGATTCTTCCACTTGCTCGATTTCGTTTTTTAAAGCAAGTAATGGTGACGTCACTTTCCAATCAAGTCTTTCATAAATATGATTAAATGGGGCTGTCAAACCAATCATACATACTTTAATACCATTAATATCTTTAACAACATGAGAAGTTATATGATTCGGTAAATTGCCATCTAAATCAAATAAATTACAACAAGTAACATCGAACTGAGCTTCATCATATAAGTGGTTCAAGGCATCATGAGATATTGTCATACCTTCATTGTTACCTATTGTTACAACATCTACGTGACTGTCATTTAAAATTTTAACATTTTCTCTACCTTGTGATGCTTCTGTTAAAGGATGAAACAAATCTATATGATCACCTATATCAATATATAGTGCATCATGCTGACAACGACTTCTTTCATCTTTAATATACTGAGATATTTTGGCATATGTATTTAAATGACTGTGTATATCATTTGTATGAAATATCGTGAGCTTCACAAATCCAACTCCTTATAAAACACTTTTTATAATCAAATATATACCTAAGATTAACATTGTAAATCTTAAAATTAAAACGACAGTATCTGACTTCATTCTACTATTTATTCTTACACCAATTTTTGCACCAAAGTAACTTGAAATAATCAATACAATCGCATGTACCCAAAGTACATTACCTTGCACAATGTGGCTGACTGAGCTTGATAAACTTGAGAAGAATATCATCATCATACTTGTACCAACAGCAACATGTGGTGGGAATCTAAATACAATAATCATCAATGGTGTCATCAGTGCACCACCACCAATACCGAATAAACCAGTCGTTACACCAACAATAAATGATGAAACAATAGCAACAAACGGTGGTACACCGTATTTATGGTGTTCACCATATCTATCTGTAAATGATTTTAAATACTTTTCTTGTTGGAAATACTTTATTGGTTTCACATGATTACGTATCATTAATACGATAGAAATAAAGATTAAGAAAATACCAAAGTACAAATTAAATGAATCTAAAGTAAAATACTTACTTAAATATGCACCAAGTAAAGCACCCGGAATAATACCAACTAAGAATATTAATCCATTTTTCACATCAACTTGCTTTGTTTTCAAATAGCCTAATGTTGCTGTTAAACCCGTCGTAATTAATATGACTGATGATGTACCAATCGCTCTTTGTGGTGTCATACCAGACAATAATTGATGATCTATACCGAAGTATACAAGTGAAGGAACAATAATAATTCCGCCACCAATTCCAACTAACGCCCCTAATATAGCAGACGATACACCTATAATAATTAACACTAAATATGCCATACCTGTCACCTCTAAAATAATTTAAGTTGCTTAGGCGCTAAACCTTCGTATTCTATATCTAATAACTTTTGGTAAGTTTTGGCATTTTGTGCAGCATGTCCACCAGAATTATTATTAAATACTACATAAACATCTTTCGCTTTATGCTCTAAAATTTTAACTTTATCAGCTAACTCTTTAAGTTCTGCTTCATTATAATCATATAAATATCTGACATCACGCCACTCTTGATCTGTCATATCTTTCTTCGTCCACCCGTTTACATTTCTACCATGATAACGAACGAAAGCAACATCATGCGTAATACGATTAATAAGTGGTATAGACCCTTCTCCACATTGCGGCTCATCACATACACTATGAATAAATTTCATTTCGGTTAAAAATTCCAACGTATACTCTTTAACATCTTCTTTAAACCAAGTACGATTACGGAATTCAATACAAACATCAAAATCTTTTAATTGCTCACGTACATAACGTAAATAATTAATATTTTGAGGTTGTAAATTAAACCAAGGTGGAAACTGTACGAGAATCATCGCTAACTTTCCTGATGCTTTCAACGGTGCCATCGAATCTTTAAATAAATTAAACAATGTCAATTTGTCCTCAGCAAAATCAGTAACCTCAGCATGACCTGTTAACGCCTGATGAATCTTAACAACAAACTTAAAATTATTAGGCGTTTCTCGAATCCATTTTTCGATATTTCGTTGCGGTTGAATCGCATAATAAGTTGCATCTAATTCCACAATAGGGAAATGAGCAGCATATGCTTTTAACTTATCTTTTTTATTAGACAGGTCCTCATATAAAGAATCATGATCTCCCCATCCAGTTAGGCCTATTTTTATCATATCTCATCACCATACCCATCATACCACACAGAGTATTTATAGTTCAGTTTGTTTGATTAAAATTATGTAAAACTATGAATGTGCAGTAAAGAATTGTATGTCGTTCGTTACACTTCGACCGACTTTTGTTACTATAGCCCGCCTTAGTTACACTTCCTACGACTTTTGTTACTATGGAAGCCCTTAGTTACACTTCCACAGACTTTTGTTACTAAATCCACCATACTTTACAACTCAAAAAAATAACGGCTATGACAAACTATAATGTCCTAGCCGTTTTATATGTGTATCAACTCATTCATGTAGCAAGTTGTATATTTCTATCACAATATTTCATAACTTCCTCGTCATGCGTAACAATTAATATAGTAGATTTACCTTTAAATTCTGATAAAAGTTCAAGTATTTTATATTTATTATCGTTGTCTAAAGCACCTGTTGGCTCGTCTGCAAAAATTATTAGAGGTTCTTTTAATAGTAACCTAGCAATTGCAACTCTTTGTTGTTCTCCTCCACTTAATGTATAAATTTTAGTATTAAGTGGTTTATTTAATCCTACTTTTTTCATGACATCATTTTTCAATACTTTTTTCTGTGATTTACTCAATTTTTTATAAGTTAGTACGATGTCCAAATTATATTCAATCGTTTCATGTGTGATAAGTGCGTAGTTTTGAAACAAATAGCCTAACTTATTTCGATATAAAAGCATCTTATGTTTACGTTTCATCTTAGTTATGTCATCACCATCAATATAAATAGTACCACCATCAATTTTTTCTAAGCCACACATACAACCCAATAAAGTAGATTTTCCCGAACCACTTCTCCCAGTTATGGCGACCATTTCACCTTTATTAATATTCAGACTCAAATCACTAAATAAATTAACACCATTAAATTGTTTTCTTAAATTAATTACACGGATCATTGTTTAATCATCTTCTCATACTCAGATTTACTAATATATTCTATAAAATAAACCCATTTACCTTTGTGATCGATTTTGACATATTGTTCAGAAGGGCTATGACCTTTAAAGTCCAATAAGTAGTTGTTTTTATGACCATTTTCATCATAAGATTCAATATCTTTATAATCTTGGATATTTATAATTTCTTGTTTACTTAAATGTTCAGCATCGCTACTATATGGAACCTTAGCATAACTCCAACCTCTTTTAACAAAGGGATTTACTACATCCAATTTTTCATCAATATTTTTCATCGTAAATAAAATTATACAAATTATCATAATGATTGTTATTAATGTATAAATTAACTTTTTCATTATTGAGTCTCACCTCTTCTTGCATCTTTCAACAAATGATATTCATATCGATTAATAAAAATCATGACAGAAAGTAATTCGAATAGAATAATTGAAATCATTAATTTGAATGAAATTTCTACAATATCAAAAAAATTCACAATAAATAATGCTATAAATGTAGAAAGTAAACTATTTATAACAAAACTTATATGCTTTTTAAAAAAAGAATCTCCATGAATAGTTCTTACAAATATCACTTTTTTCTCTCTATCACAATAAATATTAATAGTAAATAGATATACTGAAATTAATATTATGATTCCTAGTATAGAGGTAGTAACAGAAACAAATAGATTACGTTTTATTTTATTATATTCAGTCAATACACTACTATAAGCATTAGTCAAACCTTGAATTTCTGAATCAAACTTATTATGATCTAGTTTACTTTTAATTAGATCATAATCATTAAAGAGCAATAACCCTTGTGATGTAACAGAACTATAAAAAGAAATTGGATAATAACCTTTAGGTAATATTATTATTACTGGATTATAAGATATAACCTCTTTACTATATACACCTGTACTATAGTTAAATAAATTATAATTATTTTTTATTTTATGAACTTTGATATCTAGATACCTTTCTTTATTAGGAACTTTCTCAATTTCATCATAAAATTCAATCTCTTCTTGTAAATCTTTTTTTATTTTATTTATATTCTCTTTGGAAAATCCTTTATCAGGAATTAGTGCTGTAATTTTCGAAAAATCTACTGATTCTTTGTTTTCTATATTAATTTTATTTCTATCAATAAAAGTCTTATTTACATAGATAGCATTATCTAAATCATATTTCTCCCCAGATTGTTTCCAATTATAATGTCTATGAAATGTAAGCATCCAATTCTTTTCAGGAATTTTGTTTAATAAATTTATCACTTCTTGATCTGAATATTTAAACTGTTTCTTACTTGTTTCTATTTCATTTGTTGTCAATTCAGCAATATATAAATCTTTATTCTTAAACCAATGCTTTTCACTGTTCACAATGTCAATCGCTTCTATGTAGTTATGTATTGAAATCGATATAACATTGAGTAAAGTTAAAGTCACTATTAACTTAATTATATTTGGCAAGTATTGAAACCTATTGCCGACACCTTCAAATTTTATATATTTTTGAATATTAAAAGTTTGTTTAGATACTAGCCAGTAAGACATTAGCGATACCATAATTAAAATAATATAGAAAATTACTACACAAATTAAATATGACCAAAAAATATATCTAATTTGTGCCAATTGATTATATAAATATAATCCAATAGTTACTATTAAAGTTATTATTATGAAATGTGAAACAAAGATTTTTGTAATTTTTAATAATTGTAAAGCTATAATTTTTGCCGATGTGAATCCATGTATTCGTTTAATAGACATTTCTTTCACTGAAGCAAGTTGATCATATAAAATAGCTATGAAAATTATTACTAATAAAATTATGAAAGTAGAAGGTAATTGATGGGTACTTATATATTCCAATATTATTAAATGTAATGGAAATTCATAATCTTTAGTAGTTAAACCTTTTTCTTCTAATGTTTCATAAAAATCACTCTTGGGATTCTCTTTTATAAAAAAAGTTGTTCCAACCAAATTTAATTTACCCAAAATTTTATTATCTGGTTTTATAATTTGATATTTCTTGTTACGATTAAATGCTTTTTCATTAAAATTAAGTTTCTCGTTCAAATTATATTGAGATAAATATTTAGTTTTACCATTATCATCATAATTCCCATTTACTCGAATCATCGAAATATTATGTTCAGTAGAAAGCTTAACTAATAACCTATTTATTTCTTCTTTATTATGTTTCTTGTCCCACTTTTCTATGACTAATGCCTTGTTGTATCCTGGCAATTTAATATCATCTATATAATTATAAAAATTTAAGAATATAAAAGTTATAATACAGAATATAAGAAATATAGTTATCTTTGTAATTTTCTTCATTTAATAGCCTCATTAATAAAATTCATTAATAGAAGCCGTAATATGCTTTATTTACTTTCCAAATTTGCCAACCTGGTCGTTTTTGAGCCGATACCTTAGACCATCTTCCTTTAGGTGTATAACCTGAAGTAGCCCAATAACGCCCTCTTACACTCGTATAATGTGTTTTCTTTCCATGGTAATAATTAGACCATACATATTGACTTGAAACACCATAATTCCATGTACCACCATCAACATTAACTTGGTATGCTTTAACAATCCCTGCACCAGAAGCAATTATAATTGTTAATAATAATGTTATAAAAAATTTTTTCATTAATAAACACTCCCATTTTTCAAAATTCAAGACGCCTTAAGAATAATATATTTAATTCATAATATTCTGTCAATTGCTTTTTATACAGTTTTTTACATTTAAAACCCTCGCTATTTGTTTGTTGATAGCGAGGGTTTTGTGGTATATTTAATTTATTCGGATACCTTACATAATTTTATTTAATGATGGCCGTCATTGTATAATTTTTATGGTTAAGGTATTTTTTTCTGTGTTTTTATTCATTGTTTTGTCTCCTATTTTAATTTCAATACTTGTCCGATTTGTATGACATCTGATGTTAATCCGTTCAATTTCTTTAATGTTGCTACGGTAACGCCTGTTTTTTGACTGATACTCCACAGTGTATCTCCTGCTACGACTGTATATGTTGTTGGATTTGTATTGAGGGCACCGCCGTTAATGGCTTCTGCTAATGATTTTGTATATGCATTTAAATTATTTTTAATGTAATTCATATCTTTTGTTGAGGTAATAAACCCTAACTCTACTAATCGGTAATTGATATATTCTGCTTTAGCAACGTTACAATGTAATAGGTCACTTCTTTCTGTAATGCCTCTAATAGTACCTACATGTTTTTTCACGGCTGCTTGTAATGCTTTATCAATACTGTCTGCTGCTAATCCACTTGGAATAATAACATGACCTCCTGTAGCTGATGCGGCTGCTGAATCTAAATGAAATTCTACTACAATTTCATAACCTTGTGATTTAACCCAGTATAATCCGTAATCTTTTTTATTTCCGACCTGATTACCGTATGCTGTATCTTGATACATATCTTGGTCTTTGCCGTATACTGCAACTGTATGGCCTGCTTGTTTTAAATAATTTGCTACTCTGTCTACGATATTTGCTCTAATAAAATCTCTTTCATTTGTTCCATTTCCTACTGCGCCTGGATCATTATATCCATGCCCTGCTACAATCATAATTTTTCTACTCATTTTAACGGCTCCTTTATTGTTAGATTGATCTAATTTTTGATTAAGTTTGGATATGTCATAATTTTCAATTGGCATACCACTGCACACTCTTGTTACTTCTTTAGAAATATTTTCGCCTTTTTGACGTAATTGGATATGCAAATGTTCACTCATCGGATTATTGTCATAATTACTATTGCCTTGTAATCCAATAATGTCACCTTGAATGACTTTATCACCTTTAGAAAATTGCAATGAATCTCTTTGCATATGTCCATAAATCCAATCATTGCCATTATTATCTCTAATTTCAATTGTGCCTCCGAAATTACCAAATGGTTCACTTAATATAACTGTTCCACTAGTAACTGCTGGAATTTGATTCGTTTCATTACTATAGACATCAAATGCTCTATGATAACCACTACAATAGGCATCATAATTTATGCCATCTTCTGTGTAATTTCTATATCCATAGTTTTTCGGGTATTGATCGTACGTTCTTGGGTCTGATGAAATTTCCCATCCTTTTTTAGTTAAATATGTTATAGCTGTTAACATTCAATCATCCTTTCTTATTTTTATTTCTTACCAGATTGTTTTAAGAACTTTTCTTGTTCTCGTGATTGATTTGTAAAAATGAATGTGTTTTTCCAAATACCATAAAGCACAAATATGATAGGTATCCCTGTGTTTAATACGCTCATCCATGCATTTAACCTTTGAGGGTTCAACCATTCTACCGAAATTCCAGATGCATTCAATGCTAAATATAGTGCACCTAAGAACCCACCTATCATTGCGATAAATTGTTTAACTTTGTCTGGATCAATTGGGATTCTGTTATCTTCTTCGGAATAATTCAAATTTACTTTATCTGTTTTGAAGTTCATTTTAACCATCTGTATCACCTCCTTGGTTACACTATAATACAACTTTCGGTTGACGTCAATAACTTTTAGTTATATTTTTCTGCAAAATTATTGATAAATTGTAACTATAGGTTATAATAATAGTATCAATCATATAAGGAGCGGGAAACTTATGGTGTCTCAAAATAAACTCTCTGAACAAATAAGTTTATTAAGAACTAAAAATGGATGGACGCAACAAAAATTAGCAGATGCGTTACAAGTTTCAAAACAATCCATTTCATATTGGGAAACAGGAAGAAAAGCACCAAAGATGAAGAAAATAGAAGAAATGGCAAAGTTATTTGACGTGAGTGTCAGTTATATTTTAGACGGGGAAGCTAAACAAACTTATAACTCTACTGCAGAAACGATTGCCGCACATTTAGATGGAGAATTAACAGAAGAAGAATTGAAGAAAGTATTAGAATATGTTGATTTTCTAAAGCATCAAAACAAATGATTTATTAAACGGATAATATGGTGGGGATAATTTGAATAGATATGAAAAAACACTTATCAATAATGAACACATCGTGATTAAAGAAACAAGTAACCTTCCGAATCAACTGAAAGGTTTATATGTAGATGGATTAATTTTATTGAAAGATGATTTATCTAACAAAGAAAAGTTAGAAGTGCTAGGAGAAGAGTTAGCCCATCATGATATATCTTATGGAGATATTCTCGATACAAGTGAATTATGGAAATGGAAATTTGAGCATAAAGCAAGAAGATTAGGATTTGAAAAAATTATACCCCTAAAAAGTATTGTGCAAGCATACCAATCAGGTGTCCATAATAAATTTGAACTGAGTAATTATTTAGACGTATCTGAAGGTTATATAGATGAAGCTTTAGAACATTACAAACAAAAATATGGATTAAGCACATGGTATGATCATTATTTAATAAAGTTCAACCCACTTCAAGTTTATGAATATAGAGAAATCAATTAAAGGCTGAGACGTCATTGTCTCAGCCTTTAATCATGTTATGAACAAACGTTATATTTACCATTCTGCAATGCTTCCATCTTTATGTCTCCAAATTGGGTTATGCCAATCATGCCCGACTTCCGCCATTTTTCTAACATGTGCTTCATCAATTTCTACACCAAGGCCAGGATTTTTAGGCATATCTACATATCCATCTTTAAACTCAAATACTTCTTTGTTCGTAATATAATCTAAAATATCACTGTCTTTATTGTAATGAATGCCTAAGCTTTGTTCTTGAATAAAAGCATTGTGACAAGTTGCATCCACTTGTAGACATGATGCTAAAGCGATAGGTCCAAGTGGACAATGAGGTGCAGCACCTACATCATAAGCTTCTGCCATAGAAATAATTTTTTTACATTCTGTTATACCACCAGCATGTGATAAATCAGGTTGAATGATATCGACAAATCCACTTTCTAAAATAGGTTTGAAATCCCATCTTGAAAATAGTCTTTCCCCAAGAGCTATAGGGATCGTTGTCGTTTGACTAATTTCTCTAACCGCTTCTATATTTTCACTTAACACTGGTTCTTCTATAAACATTGGATTGTATGGCTCTAATTTTTTCGCTAATACTTTAGCCATTGGTTTATGAACACGCCCGTGAAAATCAATTCCAATACCTAATTGATTGCCAACCGCTTCTCTAATGCCAGCTACACGTTGAACAACACTTTCTATCTTGTCATAACTATCTATATACTGTAATTCTTCTGTTGCATTCATTTTGATTGCTTCAAAGCCATTTTCAAAAGCTTTTTTAGCAGCGTTTGCAGTATCTTGAGGTCTGTCACCACCAATCCATGAATATACTTTCATAGATTCTCTACATGCCCCTCCTAATAATTCATGAACAGGTGCATTATAATATTTACCTTTAATATCCCACAATGCTTGATCTATACCTGAAATGGCACTCATTAAAATTGGACCACCTCTATAAAAGCTACTTCTATACATCATATTCCAGTGATCTTCAATATTTAAAGGATTCTTGCCAATCAACTGTTGCATAAATTCATCAACCGCTGCACCAACAGTCTGAGCTTTACCTTCAATTACTGGTTCACCCCATCCGACGATACCTTCGTCTGTCGTAATTTTTAGAAACAACCAACGCGGTGGTACTTGAAACAACTCATAGTCTACAATCTTCATGTTAGCACTCCTCTTTAATGTACTTTGTTATAAAATGCTTGTGCTTTTTGTTCTAGTTCTTCAAAATACGCTTTATTCGTTTCTACTTTCGTATTTACTAAAGCACTTCCTAAACCGACGCCAACAGCTCCCGCTTTAATAAAGTCTGTAACATTGTCTATACTCACACCACCTGTTGGTAAAAGTGGGATATGTGGTAATGGACCTTGTAAATCTTTAATATATTCAGGACCTAAACTTGTTGTTGGAAAGACTTTAATAATATCTCCACCGTATTCATAAGCTTCTAAAATTTCTGTTGGTGTCATAGCACCTGGTATACTTACGGCACCATATTTTTTACTCATGCGAATCGTTTCTTTATCAACTGTTGGCGACAATATAAACGTTGCACCACTTAAAATAGCTAACCTTGCCGATTCTGCATCTAAGACTGTACCTGCTCCGACTACAACTTTACCCTTCATTTCATTAGAGATTAGTTCAATAGATTCTAACGCTTTAGGTGAATTCATCGTAACCTCAATCGCACGAATACCTGCTTTATATAACGTTTCTACGATTGGTAAAATATCATTGGGTTTTGCATTTCGTAAAATTGCGATTAATTTAGTTTCTTGGATTGTTTGTAATGTATCTATTTTAGACGCCTCCTTATCTAATTACATCATCTACATGACCTGTATGTTTCATTTGTTCAATTTCTTCTTTAGTTGGTAATCCTTCAACATCACCTTTAACCGTTGTCACGAGTGCACCTGCATTACAAGCCTGTTCAGTCGCTTCATGAATGGACAATCCTTCGATAATACCTGCGATTAAACCTGCCGCAAAGCCATCTCCAGCACCAACAGGATCAACGACTTCTATTTCTTTTGAAGCTTTTGCATAACCTGAAATATCGTTATGTACATAGTAAGCACCTTTACTTCCTAATTTAACAACTACAGTTGATGCACCTAAATTAATAATTTCTTGTGCGATTTTTTCTTCAGATTGTGTATTGAATAAAAATGCCCCTTCACTCGTTCCTGGCAACACAATATCGCTTAAAGCGATTAATTGTTTTAATGTCTCTTTCGCTTCATCTTCAGACCATAATTTGAGTCTTAAGTTTGGATCGAAAACAATTTGTAATCCTAATGATTTTGCTGTCGAAATGAGTTTAAATATTGTTTGTTTACAAGATGCACTTAAAGCAGGCGTAATACCTGTTACATATAAATATTTAAATTGAGCGACATAACTTTCATCTATATTTGCTTCAGACATTAGACTAGCTGCTGAACCTTTTCTATAATAATGAACGCGTGTTTGATCTTGTCGAAATTTCTCTTTAAGAAAAATGCCAGTTGGTGCTTCAGATATTAATTTTACAGAATCTACATTAATACCTTCACCACGAACAAAATTTAAAATCTTCTGCCCTAATTCATCATTTCCTAATTGACTGATCCAGCCAGTTTTTACACCAAGCTTTTCTAATCCAATAAGCGTATTTGTTTCAGCCCCAGCTATATGCGTTGAAAAGTCTTGAGCATAACGCATTGGTCCTACTTCTTTAGGTGCAAACACAACCATCGTTTCTCCAATAGACAATACATCCATCTTCATGACCCTCCTTATAACTTAATAGCCGTCTGCGTTGTATAAACGTGCAGATAAACCACCATCAATGACTAAGTGTTCACCTGTCATCATTTCAGAATCATCAGATGCTAAATATTGCGCTAATTTACCAATATCTTCTGGTTCATTAATTCTTGATGTCGCGTGTAAATCTAAGACGCCTTGTCTCACTTCATCTTCGTTTTCCATTGAATCAAACCAATTTTTTAAATGTGATGTGTTTGTAAATCCTGGACATATCGCATTTACACGAATATTGTATTTACCTAAACTTAATGCCATACCTCGTGTCATTGCATTAACGCCACCTTTAGCGGCAGCATACATATCAGTATCAGGTAAAGTCGCGATTGAATGGTTTGAAGAAATATTGATAATTGAACCGCCACCTTGTTTCTTCATTTCAGGGATGACATGTTTCGAACATAAGAATGTTCCTCTTAAATCAATATTGATAATAGAATCCCAATCTTCAACTGTTGCTTCTTCAATTGATTTAAACACTGTGATACCTGCATTATTAACAAGCGTGTTGATTTTTCCATAATGATTCACTGTTTCGTTAACCATATTAATAATGCTTTCTTCTTTAGATACATCTGTTTCAACAAAGTATGCGTCGCCAGCGTTATCGATTATTTCTGCAACTGTTTCTTTACCAAACTCTGGATCAATTGTAGCAACGACAATCTTTGCTCCTTTACTGCCAAGTTGTTTTGCAATACCTTTACCGATACCTTTTCCTGCGCCAGTTACAATAATGACTTGTTCATTTAATTCACTCATTTATAATTCCTCCTTATATTCATTTATTTGGTTTAGGTAATGAGAATATTTCTTCTACTATTAAAGATGCTGCACCAATCGTGTATAAATCGTCCCCTAAAGCAGAAGTTACAATTGGCGTCTTTTTCGCATCTTCACCCATTACTTTTAACCGAATGATTGCTTTAATTTCTGGTAGTAAGACATGACTAATTTTCGTTAAACTACCACCTAATACTATAAATTTTGGTCCAAATAAATTGATTAATATTGCGAAGCCTAAACCAAGGTTTCTACCAACTTCTTTAGCAATTTGGACACATAATTCATCGCCTTGATTCACTGCCTCATAAAAATCTACAATACTTAATTCATCAATTTCAGACTGCATATTTAATATTTGACTTTTACGACCAATTTTTAATTGACGCTTAATCATTTTTAAAATTGCTGTTTCTGAAGTCAACGTTTCTAAACAGCCATAGTTACCACAAGAACATAATGGACCGTCTGGATCTATTGTGACATGTCCAATTTGACCTGTAATATGATGATTGCCTTTTAAAATCGATCCATTATTGATAATACTTGCACCAACACCATAGTCTACGATGACCGAGATAAAGTTTGTTTCTTCTTTACCCTGACCAAACCACATTTCCGCAAGTGCTGCACTATTACAATCATTATCAATTACGACCATCAAGTCTGCTTCAGATTCTAATATCGATTTAATTTCGATATTTCTCCATCCTAAGTTTGGCGCAAAGATATTTGTACCATTTTGAGTATCGACCAACCCGTGCATACCTACTCCAATACCAAGTACTTCAATTTGTTGTGCTGAATATTCTTCTGCAATTAAACGAATTTCTTGTCCTAAATAAACAATCATGTCATTCGGACCTTTTTGTAAATCCATTTCTATTTGTTTCTCAAATAAGATTTCTGCTCTCAAATTACTGACAATTATACTCGTTCTATATGCACCAATTTCTAAACCAATCATCACTTTTTTCTCTTTATTAATATCAAGTGGTATCGGTTGTCTGCCTCTAACTTTTCTTTCCATTGCCTTCTCTTCTATCCATTGTTCATCAATTAATATTGAAACAATTTCTGAAACTGAAGGTCTTGATAAATCAATTCTATTCGCAATTTCTACTCTAGAGATTGGTCCATACTTTTGAATCGTCCTTAAAACAAGTTGCTTATTATAATCTTTCATTAAATTAATATTGATCCGAGATGATTGCTTCACGACAACCCTCCTTAACTTTAAGTAATTTATAATAACTAAAATAAATATTTTTATTCGTATTTTACTTGATTTTCTATTTGAAAAGGCTTACATTAATAATTAAATCAGATTCAAAGAGTAATTACAACTTTTTTTAGTTATCTTAAATAATCAAATAACTTCAACGAGCTCCAAACTTTTATTTTAACTAAAGTTTCTGATGGCGTTATTCAAATTACATGGGGGTAATAAAATGGAAGCAAGCAATTATAGAACGAAGTTAATTTTCTTCCTAGGTGCTTTAGGTGGATTGCTTTACGGATATGACACGGGTGTTATATCTGGCGCGCTGCTTTTTATAAAAAATGATATACCACTCACAAGTTTCACTGAAGGTTTAGTCGTGAGTTCAATGTTAGTCGGTGCAATATTTGGCTCAGGATTCAGTGGACCACTATCGGATAAACTCGGTCGAAGAAAGCTCGTATTTGTTATTGCGATTGTCTTTATCGTCGGTGCATTAATTCTATCATTAGCACAATCAATGGTTATCCTAGTCATAGGTAGATTTATAATCGGATTAGCAGTCGGAGGCTCTACTGCAATCGTGCCTGTCTATTTATCAGAAATGGCACCAACTGACACGAGAGGTTCTTTAAGTTCATTAAACCAACTGATGATTACTATCGGGATTCTCGCTTCATATTTAGTTAACTATGCTTTCGCAGATATGGAGGCTTGGAGATGGATGGTTGGATTAGCAGTTGTCCCTTCTGTCATCTTAATGATCGGTGTTTACTTTATGCCAGAGAGCCCTAGATGGTTACTTGAACATAAAAGTGAAAAAGCCGCTAGAAAAGTTATGGCAATTACAAGAAAACAATCAGAAATTGATAAAGAAATTGACGAAATGAAAGAAATCATTCATATATCAGAAAGTACATGGACAGTCTTAAAATCTGTTTGGCTAAGACCCGTACTTGTTATAGGCTGTATATTTGCACTACTCCAACAAATCATCGGTATTAATGCCATCATTTATTATGCACCAACAATCTTTAGTAAAGCAGGTTTAGGAGATGCAACAGCTATTCTTGGAACAGTCGGCATCGGATCAGTCAATGTTATCGTAACGATATTTGCAATATATATAATGGATAAAATTGACCGTAAAAAACTACTCATTACAGGTAATATCGGTATGGTTAGTTCATTACTTATTATGGCGACACTCGTATGGACAATTGGATTACATTCAACAGTCGGCGCATGGATTATTGTCGCATGTTTAACATTGTTCATTGTCTTCTTCGCATTCACTTGGGGACCAATCTTATGGATCATGTTACCAGAACTATTCCCAATGAGAGCAAGAGGTGCAGCAACAGGAATTGCGACATTATCATTATCAATAGGTAGTTTATTAGTCGCACAATTCTTCCCACTTCTCACATCAGTTATGGGAATCGAACAAGTATTTCTAATCTTTGCAGTCATCGGTATACTTGCAATGATATTTGTCATTAAATACTTACCAGAAACAAGAGGCAGAAGCCTTGAAGAAATCGAAGTAGACTTAAGAAATAGAACATCATCCGTTACATTATCTAAAATTGATTAAAGTATTGAAAAACCCCGTAGAAATTCTACGGGGCTTTCTTTATCTGGTAGTATTATAAATCCAAAATTAAGTGACTATACTTCTTAGAATATAATAGATAATCTTCACTATTATAAAAAACTAACCAAAGACCTCTATCATCATATAAATGGTATATTAAGTTTTTAGTATTATTGATTATATATATTTCTGAATAATTATAGTCCTGATTAATATTTGGAACTAATCCTTTAAAATCTTGATTGGATATAGCCTTTAATAGCTTTTTATATTTTATATCTTTCCTGGAACATTTATATGAAAACTCCTCACACATAATATTATCATCATTCGTTTTTATGTATTCTTTAAAATAAGATAATTCATCTATAGTTAACGAAGTGAAATTCTTTATAATATTCGTTTTTTTGTAAGGCTTATTATAAACATATACAACATGAACTAAATTTAAAGAATCTGATGGTGAAAATAATTCTTCAAAAATGTTTATTGCATTTTTATATACAGTTAAAAAATAATCATTGTTAATAGTGACACCATCTTCTAAAAGTTGATACTTATCATCACTTAAATTTAAATGAATAGCTTTTTGTAAATCTCCAAAATTTAATAATTTAATCTCCACGCTATCTGCATCAAAGTACATCATATTCAGCACCTAACTTCCTTTAACTATTTAAATGAATCTTCAAATATTAACGCATTACTATTCAATAAATAAATATAAATACCTTTAATAATCGAGCATTACTAATTCATATCATTCATTAAATTACAAATAATGTCAATGTTCGTTTTGTATTTTTTAATATGAACAAATAGGTTATGATATAATAATAAATTATAAAATGAATATAGAATTTCTGTTTGGGTGTGAGATCATATGAAGAAAGTCGTTATACTTGGTTCAAGTGGTTCCGGAAAATCATATCTATCTAAAAAACTATCTAGAGAATTAAATATTGAAGTGTATCATTTAGATAATTTAATGAGAAAATCAGACTGGAAACCTGTTAGTTATAAACAAAAGTGTGATATACAAAAGAAAATACTTAGTAATGATAATTGGATCATTGAAGGTAATTATACTAACATTCTAGATGAAAGATTATTAGAAGCTGATACTATCATCTTTTTAAATATTAATAAGTATAAATGTATTTTTAATGTAATTAAAAGAACATTTATCTATAGAAATAATGATAGACCAGATAAGCCATACAATGCAATTGATAAATTAAACTTACATCTATTGATATGGACGTGGAATTTTGATAAAAATGAAAAACCTGTCATTATAAAAAAAGTAAATAAGTTTAGTAAAACAAAACGCATAATCATATTAAATACTATTAAAAACATTAATAATTACTTTAATAATGTTACAAAATAGATAAACAGCTATAAGATTTGATTTAATAATAATTTCAAAAAACTCTCATTTAAATGAGAGTTTTTTTAATTTCTTTCTTTTACTGATGTTAGAGTTACTCCAATAATAGTTATAATACCGCCAATTATAGCTAATTGTGACGGTATCTCTTGTAGTATCAAATAAGATAATATTAATGAAATAACTGGTGTTAAATAAAGAGATATTGTGGCTTCAGATGTACCAATTTTCTGTATTGTATAAGCTAAAGCAATATATGGAATCACACTAGGAAATATACCTAGATATATGACAGCTAAAATAGAAATATTACTTGCTGAATGTAATTCATTAATTGCATCAGGTAAAAATATAATTGTAAATATCGTACCAGAGATAATCGTATAAATTGTAAAAGGAATAAAACCATATTTATTCAAAAACTTATTTTGAAAAACGAAGTAAATGCTCTCACCTAACGAGGCAATCAGAACTAAAATAACCCCATACCCCATTATTTTATTATTGCCACTACTTAAGCTTAATAATCCAACTCCCAAAAAAGCAATACATGAACCATACCATGATTTTTTTGTAAATCTTTCTTTTAAAAAATACTTTGCAAGTATAGCTGAAAAAATTGGAGTAGTTGAAACCAATAAACTTGCTACGCCAGCACTAATATAATATTCACCAATACTTAATGCCACATGATAGATAGTAAATCCACTAAATCCAAGCAAAATTATTAATGGGATATCCTTTTTTTCAGGAAGTGGGTATTTTTTTATAACTGCAAATACTATTAACACTATTGAGGCAATAAATAATCTTATCGCAGATAAATTCTCAGCTTTAAAATCTACAAGAGCAAATTTAATCATTGGAAATGCAGAAGCCCATAAAATAATGGTTAATGAAAAAGCGAATAATATATACTGATTAGTTTTAAATTTATTCATCGATATTTGCAACAACTGTTTGTTGAAAATCAATAAGTATTACAGATCTAACTGCCTCATCATCACCATTATTCTTTTCAACTGGACTAACATAATGACTAACTTTAGGATCATATACTCCATAGGATTCAAGAGGATTAATAATTTCGAATACTTCAATTATTTCTTCATTATCAATATCATCTGGTTTTTTTCCCGCAGAGGCAGGAAAAGCAATGACATTTCTACCACCTGTTACATTACGTCTCTCTATTAGATGCGCAAAAGTAAATGGCTCTCCATCTTGATGTAAACAATTTGGAGATGAAACTGCCTTTTCTCCATTTTTTTTAACGCTTAATTTTACAAAATGTATACCTACATGTATAGGCAAAATTTTGTCTTTTTCATCCCAAAAAGTTTCATTATAGTCATGTGTTATAATTTTGTTAAGTAATTTATTATTTTTCATAGTTTTACTCAGTGAATGAAATTCTCTATATGCACTTAAATGTTCTGGATTATATTTACCTTGAAAATAAGCAGAATATTCAACGTTATCTTTATTAATAGTTGGTAACCATACTATTTCTCCTGTTTGTGGTAGTATTATAGCTCTAGAATATCTTCTATATCTATTACCATTCCCTCCGTATTCATCAATTGGTAAATCATTAAAGTATTCCAATAATTCATTATAATCATGCTCAATACCTTCATATTTCAAATCCTTAAACAAATCATATCTTGCATAACTATTCTTTTTGATTAAACTCATTTTATCCACTCTTTTCTTCATAAGATATTCTTATATTAAGGAAAATAATGTAAAATAAGTACAACCAATTATATTTATAATCATACAACCAATTTTTGAGAGGTGATTTATCATTAAATATAAAGAAATAGCTTCATATATACGGGATAAAATAATGCGTGGTGAATGGTTTTATGGAATGCGTATTCCTTCCCAAAGAATTTTAGCAAAACAATTTAATGTGAATAGAGTAACTGTTATCAAAAGTATAGAGTTATTAGAAGCAGAAGGCTTTGTTTATACTATGATTGGAAGTGGTACTTACGTAAATAACTATTTGGATGAAGGTTACATTTCAACCAAATGGACAGAAATGATGAAGTGGTCTTATAGTAGTAGGAGTGATTATACTGTTCAATTAATTAATAAATTTGAAACTGATTTAAATTACATTCATATTAGTAAAGGTGAGTTATCTGAAGATCTACTACCTCATTTATATTTAAAAAATGCTTTAAAGGAAGTTTCAAAATACATAGGTAATTTATCTTTTGGTTACAATAACGGATTTGGATATAACAAATTACGTAAATTAATAGCAAATAGATTACAACATGAAGGTATAAATGTTACCCAAAATAATATCCTTATAACTTCAGGGGCACTTCATGCAATTCATCTATTAACAACTGGTTTTTTAAGTCAAAACGCATTAGTATTTTCGTTTACCCCTTCATACATTGATTCAACTCATATCTTTAACACGTCTAATTTAAAACAAATAAAGATTCCATATAGCAATAATCAACAATTTAATAAGACAATTCAAAAATATCATCACTATAAAGACAAAGTAATATACGTAGAATCTACATTTAACAATCCTACTGGTCAGTCTTTATCATCTCATAGTAAAGAAAACATCATTAAGTTAAGTAGTCGCCACAATATACCTGTAATTGAGGATGATATCTATAGAGATTTATGGTTTGAAGAAAAGCCCTCTCCTCCGTTAAAATCATTTGATAATATTGGTAAAGTTTTTTATATAAGTAGTTTTTCAAAAACTCTTGCGCCAGCATTAAGAATTGGTTGGATTGCCGCTTCAGAAAAAGTTATAGAACAATTAGCCGATATCAGAATGCAAAGTGATTATGGTTCTAGTATATTATCACAAGCAGTTGTATATGAAATGCTTAAAAGCGGTGACTATGATATTCATTTAACGAGACTAAGAAAAATTTTAAAAGACAAACAAAACTATATGTTAACAATATTAGATAAATTATTCTCTACAATAGCTACATGGCATATACCATTAGGAGGATTTTTTATATGGATAAAGTTTAAAGATGGTGTAAATACGAAGAAATTATTTTTAGACTTACTTCATAAAGAAAAAATTTTGTTGAACCCAGGATTTATCTATGGCGGCGAAGAAAATACTATTCGATTATCTTATTCATATGAAACTACAGATAATATAGAGTTCGCACTTCATAAAATTCATGAGTACGTAAAACATTGCATAGATAATTAACCAAATAAAAAAGCACGATAGATTACACAAATTTGACAACATTTATAAAATAAATGGTATCGAATTGGTATCAATCGTGCTTTTTTTATCTACAATAGTATTGGAATAAGGTTAAAACTTATCCAATTGAACCTTCCATTTCGAATTTGATTAGACGGTTCATTTCTACTGCATATTCCATTGGTAATTCTTTTGTAAATGGTTCGATGAAGCCCATTACGATCATTTCAGTTGCTTCTTCTTCTGAAATACCACGGCTCATTAGGTAGAATAATTGTTCTTCAGATACTTTAGAAACTTTCGCTTCGTGTTCTAATGAAATGTTATCGTTCATGATTTCATTGTAAGGAATTGTATCTGATGTAGATTCGTTATCCATAATTAATGTGTCACATTCAATGTTTGAACGTGCGCCAGTTGCTTTACGTCCGAAGTGTACTTGACCACGGTAAACAACTTTACCACCATTTTTAGAAATTGATTTAGAAACAATTGTTGATGACGTATTAGGTGCTTTATGAATCATTTTTGCACCAGCATCTTGAACTTGTCCTTTACCTGCAAGTGCGATAGATAAAGTCATACCTCTAGCGCCTTCTTCAAGTAAGAAACAAGATGGGTATTTCATTGTTAATTTAGATCCTAAGTTACCATCAATCCATTCCATCGTACCATTTTCATATACGAAAGTACGTTTAGTAACTAAGTTATAAACATTGTTAGCCCAGTTTTGGATTGTTGTATAACGGCAGTATGCATCTTTCTTAACGATAATTTCAACTACAGCTGAGTGTAATGAATTAGTCGTATAAACAGGTGCTGTACAACCTTCTACATAGTGTACTGAAGAACCTTCATCAGCAATAATTAATGTTCTTTCAAATTGACCCATGTTTTCAGAGTTAATTCTGAAGTAAGCTTGAAGTGGTGTTTCTAATTTTACGCCTTTCGGTACGTAAATGAATGATCCACCAGACCAAACTGCTGAGTTTAATGCTGAGAATTTATTATCTGCAGCTGGAATAACACTTGCGAAATATTCTTTGAATAATTCTTCATTTTCACGTAATGCTGAATCAGTATCTTTGAAGATAATACCTTGTTCTTCTAAGTCTTGTTCCATGTTATGGTAAACAACTTCTGATTCATATTGCGCAGATACACCTGCAAGATACTTTTGTTCTGCTTCAGGAATACCTAATTTATCGAAAGTATTTTTAATTTCTTCTGGTACTTCATCCCATGAACGCTCTGAACGTTCTGATGGTTTAACGTAGTATGTGATTTCATCAAAGTTTAACTCTGTTAAATCGCCACCCCACATTGGCATTGGCATTTTGTAAAATTGTTTTAATGATTTCAAACGAAAATCAAGCATCCATTGTGGTTCGTCTTTCATTTCAGATATTTTTTTAACGATTTCTTCTGTTAAACCTCTACCTGAACGGAAAATAGAAACGTCTTCATCATGGAAGCCATATTTATAATCTCCAACTTCTGGTGATTTTTTAGCCATTTTCTTCACTCCTCTTTTATAATAGCGTTCGCCCATTTTTCAAAAGTTACGCGTTATTTTGCTCTTTTGTTCCTTTTTCAAATGCTTTCCATGCTAAAGTAGCGCATTTGATTCTTGCTGGGAATTTAGATACACCTGATAGTGCTTCTATATCTCCCATTTCTTCTGTAATTTCGTAGGATTCACCAAGCATCATGTTTGAGAATTCTTGACTCATTTCTAATGCTTCTTCAATTGTATGACCTTTAACCGCTTCAGTCATCATAGATGCGCTAGACATTGAAATAGAGCAACCTTCACCTTCAAACTTAGCATCTTTAATAACATTATCTTCTACATCTAATGTTAAGCGGATGCGATCTCCACATGTCGGATTGTTCATATCTATTGTTAGAGAGCCATCTTCAAGAACGCCTTTATTACGAGGATTCTTATAGTGGTCCATAATGACAGAACGGTATAGTTGATCTAAATTGTTAAAATTCATAAGAGAAAAACTCCTTCGCGCCATTTAGTGCCTGAATGAGTTGGTCAACATCTTCAGTAGTATTATAAATATAGAAACTTGCTCTTGCTGTTGAAGATTGGTTTAACCATTTCATTAATGGTTGTGCACAATGGTGACCTGCTCTTACAGCTACGCCTTCAGAATCTAATGCTGTTGCTAAATCATGTGGGTGAACACCTTCTACATTAAATGTAATTAATCCAGCTCTTTTATCAGGTGTAGGTCCATATATTTCAAGTCCATCAATTTTAGACATTTCATTGTAAGCATAATTCACAAGATCATACTCATGTTGATGAATGTTATCTAAACCGATAGCATCAATATATTTAATCGCTTCAGCTAAAGCAATTGCTTCTGCAATAAGCGGTGTACCAGCTTCGAATTTCGTTGGTAAGTCTGTCCATGTTGCATCTTCTAATCCAACAAAATCAATCATATCTCCACCAAATTCTATTGGTTCCATCTTATCTAATAAATCACGTTTACCATATAAGACACCTATACCAGTAGGGCCTAACATTTTATGACCACTAAAGCTAAAGAAGTCTACATCTAAATCTTGAACATCCACTTTCATATGTGGTGCTGACTGCGCACCATCTACTGCAATAACAGCATTATGACGATGTGCGACTTCTGCAATATATTTAACATCATTGATTGTACCTAATACGTTAGACACATGAGCGACTGCGACAATTTTAGTTCGATCATTTATCGTACTTTCGATTGCGTCTCTTTCAAGTTCGCCACTTTCTGACATTGGAATAAATTTAAGTTTAGCACCTGTTCTTTTAGCAAGCTGTTGCCATGGCACGATGTTCGCATGATGTTCCATTTGTGTGACAACAATTTCATCATCTTCAGAAACATTTGCATCACCGTAACTATGCGCCACTAAGTTGATTGCAGTTGTAGTTCCTCTTGTGAATACAACTTCTTCAAAATATTGTGCATTTATAAATCTTCTAACAGTTTCTCGTGCTTTTTCATAAGCATCCGTAGCAAGTGTACCTAGTGTATGCACACCTCGGTGAACATTAGAGTTATAACGGTTGTAGTAATCTACAATGCTATCAGTGACTTGAGTAGGTGTTTGACTTGTGGCTGATGAATCTAAATACACGAGTCTACTACCGTTAACTTGTTGTTCTAATATCGGAAAATCTTTTATAATTTTTTCTACATTAAATGTTGATTCGGCCACATTATCAGACCTTTCTGTGCCTTTTTTATATTTGTGTTGTTACTTTTAATTCAATAACTTCACGTAATTGACGTTTAACGTCTTCGATTGGCAATGCAGATACAACTGGATCAAGGAAACCGTGAATAACTAAACGTTCTGCTTCTTCACGAGAAATACCTCTACTCATTAAGTAATAAAGTTGAGTTGGATCTACTCTACCTACTGAAGCTGCGTGTCCTGCTGTTACATCATCTTCATCAATTAATAAGATTGGGTTTGCATCTCCACGTGCTTTTTCAGATAACATAAGAACACGAGATTCTTGTTGAGCATCTGCTTTCGTACCACCGTGTTTGATATAACCAATACCATTAAAGATTGAAGAAGAACTATCTTTCATAACACCATGTTTCAAGATATGGCCATTAGATTCTTTACCATATTGAATGATTTGTGTTGTAAAGTTTTGTTTTTGTTCTCCACGACCAACTACGACTGTTTTTAAGTTACAGTTTGAACGGTCACCCATTAAATAAGTCGTGTTGTCGTTAATTGTACTACCGTCATTCATTAAACCTAAAGCCCAATCAATTGTAGCATCAGCTGCTGCTGTACCACGACGGATAATGTGACCAGTAAAGCCTTTATCCATGAAATCAACTGTACCGTAAGTAATGTTTGAGTTTGCACCAGCAATTACTTCAGAAATGATATTTAACTGACCTTCGTTTGAAGATACTGTAGATAAATAGTTTTCAACGTAAGTTAATTCTGCACTTTCTTCAGTTACGATAATCGCATGGTTGAAGAAACTTGCATCGCTATCATCATGTAATACAACGTATTGAACAGGATCTTCTACAACAACATTTTTAGGTACGTATACAAATACACCACCGTTAACTAATGCTGCGTGTAAAGCTGTTAATCTATGTTCATCAACTTTAACTGCGTCTGTCATGAAGTATTTTTGTACTAAATCACTATTTTCAATTAAAGCTGTTTTTAAATCTTTAATTACAACGCCTTGTTCGACTAATTTTTCATCTACTTTAGTAAAAGCAGGTGTATTATTATGTTGAACAATTAAGTTTGTAGCATTTTCAGTATCGATAATTTTACGAACTGATTCTGGTAAATTGTCGATAGTATCAAATGTTTCACTTGTAACAGCATGTGTTTTGAATGAATCAAAATCCCATCTGTCAATTTTTGTTTTGTCTGGTTTAGGCATTTCTAATGTATCTAATTTTTGAAAACTTTCTTTTCTTAAATCAGTCATCCATTGTGGTTCATTTTGAGATGCTGAATAATTAACTAAGTCTTCAACGTTAATATTTAACTTTGTTTCAGTTGCCATTTATACTCCTCCTACTTGACTATCATAATCATATATTATTCAGCGTTAATTGTTTCGTCTTCAATGTTAAGTTCTTCTTTAATCCACTCGTAACCTTCTTCTTCAAGACGTTTTGCTAATTCTTCGCCACCTGATTTAACAACTCTACCTTGCATCATAACGTGTACAAAGTCAGGTGTAATATAGTTTAATAATCTTTGATAGTGAGTAATAATTAAACAACCAAAGTCTTCTCCACGCATTTTGTTAATACCTTTTGATACAACTTTTAATGCGTCAATATCTAAACCTGAGTCAATTTCATCTAAAATTGCAAATTTAGGTTCTAACATCATTAATTGAAGAATTTCGTTACGTTTCTTCTCACCGCCAGAGAAACCTTCGTTTAGGTATCTTTGAGCCATATCTTGGTCCATTTCTAATAGATCCATTTGTTTATCTAATTGCTTAATGAATTGCATTAAGTTAATTTCGTCGCCTTCTTCACGTTTAGCGTTAATTGCAGAACGTAAGAAATCAGCATTTGTTACACCAGAAATTTCTGATGGGTATTGCATAGCTAGGAATAAACCAGCTTGCGCACGCTCGTCAACTTCCATTTCTAATACATTTTCACCATCAAGAAGTACTTCACCTTGTGTTACTTCATAACTAGGATGACCCATGATTGCAGATGATAAAGTTGATTTACCAGTACCGTTAGGTCCCATGATTGCGTGGATTTCACCTTGTTTGATAGTTAAATCTACACCTTTAAGAATTTTCTTACCTTCGATTTCTACGTGTAAATCTTTGATTTCTAATATTGATGCCATATTATTTTTCCCTCCAGAGAATTTATTCACATTTAAAAAAGATAACCCTACATTATCTTTTCTAGTTTATAATAATTTTAATGTAACGTCAAAGTTTGCTGTGAATCTTTACCCTTAATATTATAACGTAGTTACACGGGCAAATAAACATTTTCGCTTTATTTATATAGAAGAAACTGTTCATATAAAGTATTTTTCTGAAATGTTTTTCAAATGATAATCATTTCAATTAATTCTCAATTTATAAATATTCTATTTCAACGTCTTCCGTATGCCTTTCTATCCAATATATACTATAATGATGATAAATAAATATGCAGTTTATGAAAGGAAAATTACATGAAACGCTATGAACAATTTGCATTCGTTATAAGTGCAATATGCGCATTTATACTTTTATTAAATTTAGTCAATGTTATTAATTTGAGTAGTATCTTAAACACATTATTAACTGCTGCTACTATTATTACAATCGCTACATTCAACGTTAGGAATTACAGATTTGTCGGTATCATATTGTATGCCATTGCGGTATTTATGCTGATTATTTATTTCTTTAACGGATATATTTAAGTTTTGATTATCTCACGATATCTACCAGTCTTCGTGCACCTTGACTATAATTTCATCTCTACTAAAACAAAAAGCAGTCGACTCTCCATTTAAAAAGGGAGATCGACTGCTTTTTGTTAAATATTATTCATAAACTCGGTATGTTTGACCGGAATGAATACCTTCTACACTTTTCAAGTATGCTTTAGCGGCTTTTTTAGCTGGGACTGCTTGATAACCTTTAAAGAAATCACCATAATCTTCGAGTGCTTCTTCAATTACATTTGGACTTACATTATTAATTCTTAAGTCACGTTTTAATTCATATGCAGCTGATTTCACAAATGCTTGAATACCACCACCAGCCATTGCTGATGAAACGCCACCTTTGATTGGTTCGTCCATAATAACACCAGTTGTTAATGTGAAACTTCCACCATCATTAATATAATGTTGTCCAATCAGTACTAAGTTGATTTGTCCAAGTAATTTACTCGTAACAGCAACTTCATTTGATTCAGGTGTTAAGTCAGATAAATCATCAAAATTAGCTGCACCTGCAGTAGAAACAACTGCATCTACATTTTGAATTTGTTCAAACATTAACTTAATATCTTCTACATTCGACATATCCATTTGATAGTCACCTGAATTACGTCCAACTTTCACAACTTCATGTCCATTTGACGCAAGTTCTTCTGCCACTGCTGAACCAATAGTACCATTAGCACCAACTAATATAATCTTCATAATTTACCACCTTTTCATTTAATTAAATAAATTTTATCTATAAATGAAAGCATACACAAACATAATGTTCAAAGATGAGTAATTATACAAAAAACATCTAACCTTATGGCTAGATGTTTTTTCAAACTTATTACTTAGCTGCGATTACAGCTCCGTCGTATTTCTTGTTGATGAAGTCTTTAATTTCTTTAGATTGTAAGACTTTCATTAAAGCTTTAATTTGTTTGTCGTCTTTATGACCTTTTTGAACTGCAATTAAGTTTGCATATGGTGAATCTTTTCCTTCTACTGCAATTGAATCTTTAAGTGGATTTAATCCTTGTTCGATTGCAAAGTTAGAGTTGATGATTGTAGCGTCACCTTCGTCTGCTTGATAAGATTTAGGTAAAAATTCTGCTGATTGTTTATTGTTGAATTTAATATTTTTCTTGTTTTCTACAATATCATCAAATGTTGCGTCAACTGGTTTAACACCATCTTTAATTTTGATTAGTCCTTCTTTAACGAAGAATGATAAGAATCTACCTTCTTCAGCTGGATTGTTTGAAACATAGACTGTTGCATTTTTTGGTAAGTCAGATAATTTTTTATATTTCTTAGAGTAAACTGCCATTGGCTCTAAATGTACGTTACCTGCTGATTCAATTTTATATCCTTTTTCTTTTGATTCAGTTTTTAAGTATGGTGTATGTTGGAAGAAGTTAGCATCAAGTTCACCTTTATCTAATAATTTGTTAGGTGTTGTGTAATCATTAATTGTCTTGATTTCTAAGTCATAACCTTCTTTTTTAAGAAGTGGTTTAGCTTCTTCTAAAATTTCAGCATGAGGTGCTGGTGATGCACCAATTTTAATTGTTTCGTTCTTTTCTTTCTTGTCGCCACTACCGCCACCACATGCTACTAGTACGACTGTTAAAATTGAAATAAATAATAACCCAAATACTTTTTTCATTAAAAACACTCCTTAACGTTTATCAATTCTTTTTACAATTAAATCTCCAATAAATTGGATGACAAAAACAATAATTAAAATAAAGATTGTTGAAATTAAAATGACGTCATTTTGATTTCGTGTAAATCCAGTTAGGTAAGCTAAGTTACCTAAGCCCCCTGCACCAATTACACCGGCTATAGCAGTTGATCCAACTAAAGCAATAGCTGTAACTGTGATTCCCGATACTAAAGCAGGTAATGATTCTTTTATTAATACTTTTCGAACAACTGTCCAAGTAGTAGCACCCATAGAAACTGCCGCTTCAATAACACCTTTATCAATTTCTTTCATGCCGATTTCAACAAGTCTTGCATAAAATGGTGATGCACCAATAATCAATGCTGGTAAAGCGCCTTTAGGTCCACTAATTGTACCTAGTAAGATGTCCGTAAAAGGTAGTAATAATAATATTAAAATGATAAATGGAATAGCTCTAAATAGGTTCACAACAAATGAAACGATTGAATAGAATACACGTGAACTTTTAGATGTTCCTCTTGATGTTAAAAATAGTAAAGTTCCTAAGATTAATCCAAATACTAAAGTAAATACTGTAGAAATAATCGTCATATATAACGTTTCATACAATGCTTCCCATACAGCATCCCATCGTACGTTAGGCATCGTGACCATTTCTGTTATGATATCTCCAAATGATTTATTCACCAACGTTCACCTCTACTTTCACGCCTAGATTATTCAATTCTTGCTTAATTGCTTCTTTAGAATAATCTCCTTGAGGTAAATGAACGATCATATGTCCAAATGTACCATTTTGAGTTAATTTAACGTCACCTTCGATAACGTTAATATCGATATTATAAGTTTTTATAATTTTCGCTAACACTGGATCAGAACTTGTTCCACCAACGAAGTTTAATTTCCAAATTTCACCATTTGGTTGTTCTTTCTTAAAGTCTTGTAAAGTTCTTTGTAAATCATCTGCTTTAAGATCATCTTTAACGAATCGTTGTGTAACATAAGTTTGAGGGTTATTAAATACGTTAATAACTTCTCCCTCTTCAACAAACTTACCGTTCTCCATGACTGCTACGTGGTCACAAATTTTTCTAATGACATGCATTTCATGTGTAATTAGTATGATTGTTAAATCTAGTTCTTTATTAATATCTACTAATAAATCTAATATTTCATCAGTAGTTTGCGGATCGAGTGCACTTGTTGCTTCGTCACATAATAAGACATGTGGATCATTAGCAAGTGCACGGGCAATACCAACTCTTTGTTTTTGCCCTCCTGATAATTGTGAAGGATATGCATTCTCGCGTCCTTCTAATCCAACTCTTTTAATGAGTTCTTTTGTTCTCTCATTAATTTCACTTTTAGATACACCAGCGATTTCTAATGGAAATGCGATGTTATCTTTAACTGTTCTAGACCAAAGTAAGTTGAAATGTTGGAAAATCATGCTTACTTTTTGTCTTTTTAATCTGAGGTCTTGCTTTGATAATTGACCGATATTCGCACCGTCTACAATTACTTCTCCCTCAGTTGGTGTTTCTAGGCCATTAAACATACGTATAAGCGTACTTTTACCTGCACCAGAAAAACCAATTACACCATATATACTTCCTTTATCTATGTTTAAGTCAACATGGTCAACAGCTGTTATGTTACCTTTTTTTGTTTTGAAAGTTTTAACAACTTTATTTAATTCGATCAAATCTGTTGCCTCCTAATCTCTAAATTAAAAACGCCTCACTCTTTAAAATAAGAGAAAGGCGTCAAAAATTGTCTTTCTCTCATCTCCAAAAGTTAACACTTTTTGTGAATTGGCACCATTTCATATTTATATGACGGTTGCCGGGCTTCAAAGGGCACATCCCTCCACCACTCTTGATAAGAGTTATTACGTATTTAATTAAATTCATACTATCATGATAAGTTTTTATCGTCAATAACTTTTTGAATATTCTCTACAATATACGGAACAGACTGAAAGGCATAAATCCGACGGATAACTTGATCTTTATGCATGATAAAAAGTACGGGTACTGACATGATTTCAAATTCTTTACAGAATTCTGGGAAAAAATTCAAGTCACACTTATTAATAGGTAATTGTGTCACTTGGTTTGCAATATCTAACATGCGTTCTGATATTTTGCACGTTCCACATGTTGGCGTATATCCAAATAATAAATGGATATCTTTATCAAAATGCTTGTATATATCGTTCAATATTTCTGTGTGTTTCATGGTAACGATACTTCCCTTTCAATACAAAATCATTCTTAACAATAAATCCATGATAGTTTAACACATTCGCTAAATATTGTCTTGGACAGCGCGCTACTTCAGAAAATGTAGAATCTATATAAATATGCTGACTTTCACTTGCATATTTCTTAAACCATTTTCTAATTTTCTTACCTTCTTTATCTTGATCTACTAAGACATATACTTGAGAACCGAATATCTCTTCAAGTAGCTCATCCATTTTTTCGACACCCATCGTTCCATGGGTACAAATGATATGAACATGATCATTTAATACTTCTTCCACTCGTTTTTTATCAGAAATACCTTCTACGATTATAATCTTTTTAATCATCGCCATGAATATCACCTTCTACAAATGAGATAGTATTGCTGTTCAGTTTCATGATAAATATTTCAAAAAAACTCCATGACACATCAGTATCGTGGAGTTTAATGTTATGTTATTCACCTATCATTTCGCTATAAGCGTCTGCATCTAATAATTCATCTAATTGAGCTTTATCAGATAGTTCAACTTTGACCATCCAAGCTTTATCATATGATGATTCATTAACAAACTCAGGGCTGTCTTCTAGTTCTTCGTTTACTTCAACGACTTTACCAGATAATGGTGCATATAGTTCAGAAACTGTTTTAACAGATTCTACACTACCGAATGAATCTCCACTAGTTAATTCGTCACCTTCTTCTGGCAACTCAACAAACACAATGTCCCCTAATTCTGATTGAGCAAAATCAGTAATACCGATTGTTACGATATCTCCATCTACTTTTACCCATTCATGTTCTTTTGAATATTTTAACTCACTAGGCACTGTCAAAGTAATCCCCTCCTATATGTAATTCAATTATAATCATGACATAAAGCCATTATTCAAGCAACTATTTTTATAACCAAGTTTGACGATATTCGTCTTCATTAAAACCAAGTGTCACTTTATTTCCTAAAACAGCTAAAGGTCTTTTAATTAACATGCCATCAGATGCTAACAAATCAAACTTTTCGTTGTCTGATAAATCATCCATTTTATCTTTTAATCCCAATTCGCGATATTTAGCGCCTCGAGTATTAAATAATTGATTTACATTGATGTCTGTCCCATCAATGATATCTTTTAATTCTTTAGCTGTTGGTGTTAATTGAGTAATATCAATCGGTTCAAAACTGGCACCGTTCATTTCTAAGAACTTTGCTGCTTTTTTACAAGTTGTACAATTAGGATATTGATAAAATTTTATCATGTCTTTACCTCCATATGTCTATTTAATTTCATTATAACAATATTAGTACAGAACATGTAGTAATGAGTTAAATATTTTTTTAAATATTAGAAATAAGATATACTTACCTTATAATCATTATTTCTAAGGAGCAGAATAAATATGAGAACAATAAGTCAATATGCTGAATTTGAAGAGATTACACAAAGTGATGAACCAGTTGTCGTTAAATTCTTCGCAGATTGGTGCCCAGATTGCACTAGAATGAATCAATGGATCGATCCAATTATTGATGAATACAATCAATACAATTGGTATCAAATTAATCGTGACCAAGTTCCTGAAGCAGCAACTGAAAATGATGTAATGGGTATTCCAAGTTTATTAGTATTTAAAAACAACGAAAAACTTGCACACTTACATTCAGCAAATGCAAAAACACCAGAAGATGTTAAAGCATTCTTAGCTGAGAACTTAAAATAATCATATTAAAACCCACAATTGAGCTCACGAACTCATTTGTGGGTTTTCTTTTTACCATTCAGTAATTAATGATTTATTTTTTCTTTCCATCACTTTAACACTTGAATCTTTTTCAGTTAAATATAAAAATCCACATACATCTTCATCATCATGAGCGCCGACTGTTTTTCTAAATGATGGATTAAAGATAAATGCAGGTGTTTTCCAACATGAGCCCATTCCCTCATCATGCATTAGTAACATTAAGTTTTGTACAAATGCGCCGATTGCCATTTGATTTTCAAGGTTTTCTTTTTGTCTTGAGTCTCGTTTCGACAAGATGACAAACATGCCACCCACTTTAGTAACTTTATTAATATATTTTTCTTGTTTAGCTGGATCATTAACAAATGCCGATTCAGCAACTTCTTCAGCAAATTCAGGAATTTGTTTTTTATTAATATACACAAGTCTCCAAGGTTCTCTCATACCATGGTTCGGCGCGTATGTTGCTAAATCAACTAAAGAAAATACTTTTTCTTCGTCTATATACATTTCATAATCATAATTTTTGACGCTTCTTCTTTCTTTAATCGCTTTCTTTAATTCCATTATTTACACTCCTAATTCATTGATAATTATTATCAATTGTATCATAAAATAAAGAAGCGAGATAGAAATCTAAAATTGTCTAAAAAGATTTCTACACTCGCTTCATCAATATTATGCATAATGCAGTGATTAATTTTGATATAAAGCTAACTGCTCTTTAATATCTTTAACATGAATTTGACCTGGTGCTGCTTCTTTACCAACAAATCCGTAAGTAAATTTAGATCCAAACATACCACCAGTAATTCTTGTCATCTTACCTAATTCACCCATCGAGATACCGATCACATCAATATCCAACTTATGATAAGCTCTGTTCATAGCATTTAACATCGATAATAAATGACGTTCATTTTGTGGCATCACGGCTAACTTGCCAATATTCGCACCTAACTCTGCCATTTTCTCATATGTGACAAACATTTCTTCAACATCTGGCGTCGACTTAAAGTCATGATGTGAAATAATAATTTTAACATCATTATGCTGAGCTTTTGTAATACAATTCATAAGATTATCTTCATACGTATCGAGTTGAATATCGACGTATTCAGCTTTTTTGTTACATATAATATCTTGCATAATCTTGTAATATGTTTCATGATCAAAGTCACCATGACCGCCTTGTCCTACTGAACGATAAGTGAACAAAATTGGCGCATCATGATATGCACTTTTAAATTGCTCTAATGTTTCCTTAATGTTTTCAATTGAAGTATTTTTTAAAGTATCTGCTCTAAATTCAACAATATCTATTGAATCTTTGTGAGCATTGAGTTCTTGCACTGTTTTTTCAATATCATCTTGAGTTTCTAATGAAATCGTTGCAACGATATACGGAAACGCTTTCTTTTGTCCATCAGTCATAGTCATTCCTCCAATATGCTTCTATTTTCATTTTACATGAGTCGAGGACTTTTTTCTATGAAACGATGCATGATGATTCAAGAAATCTATTACTTAAATCAATATACTTTTTCTACTTAACAATTAATACAGGAATTTTAGCTCTTTTAGCTACTTTATGGCTGACACTACCTAATACCATTTTATCTGTGTCTTCTGCTTTTCTATTACTTAACACAACGATATCAAAATCACCACTATTTGCTCTATGCACTAATTCCGTTTTAGGATTTCCTTTCGCAAATTCAATTTTATATTGAATGTTGTGTTTATGGAAATAGTCTAAGATATGCTTCATCGATTCTTGACGTTTTTCTTGTATTTCATCTAAATGAACACCCATTCTAACTGAAGCTTGTAGGTCTTTATCAGCGACTACATTAAGTAATGTAACTTCAGAACCTTCTCCGACAAGGTGATTAATTTGTTCTAAAACCTTTTGATTTTTCATTTCTGTATCAATGCCAAACAAAATATTTTTATACATATTTATCACTCCTTTATAACTATATTACCCCTTTTTGCATAAAATTTACAAATATTCATATTCTACAAAATCATTAAATATTAAAGTACTATTAAATTTTTATAAATTTAATAATAAGTCTAGATTTATTTCCCAGTTTACTATAAACTAAAAATAATTAATAATTAACACAATTGTTTATCAATAGTTGAAAACTTTCACACAAGAATTTCGATTATATTAAAACAATAATTTTTTATTAAAATAAAGTAATGAATAAGGGGGAAATATTATGGCTAATTCTAATCAATCAGATCAGAATCCTTTTAATCAAAACACCTCAGAACAACAAAATAATCCATTTAACGAAACAAATGGTAATAATCAGCAACAACAATCGGGAGACGGTAATGGCTCTAGTATGAAACCTTGGTTATTCGGCTGTGGTGGATGTTTAGTTATATTCATTATTTTAGCTGTTATTTTAGGCGCATGTGCTGCTGGTCCAATCAAAGACCAAATCGATGAGTTTACGAACAAAACAGAAGAAAAATCAACTGAAGAGAACTCAACAGAAGAAGAAACAACTGAGGAGTCTACTGAGGAAGAAACGACTGAAGAGTCTACTACTGAAGAATCTACAACAGAAGAAAATACAGATGAAGATGATAACGATTCATCTATCGTCGATAGACAAACATCAGTTGGTAACGGGATTAGTGCAATCGGTACTAAGATTACAGTTGAAAGAGCCGAATATGTTAACCCACCATCTGATGGTACTAAACCATTAAAAGATAAAATATTAAAAGTTAACTACAAACTTGAAAATATTAATAACTCTAGCTTAATCGTTGGAGATGCTAACTTCGGTGTTACAGCTGATGGAAGCAGAGTTTCAAAATACTATGGTATGAATGACAAAAATGACGGATTCTCATTCAGTCTTAAACCTGGAGAATCTGACACTGGGTATGTATACTACGATGTTCCTGAAGCGGATCAATATGACGTACAATTACAATTACGTTCATCAGATAAACGTTACAAAATGAAATGGGAAATCGATAAAGACGATGTAAAGTAAATAAAAAGCCATTAGACAGTCATCGTGTCTAATGGCTTTTCTTATGCTTTAAACAAATTAGAAAACGTATTATTTCTTAAATTTATCGATAACTTCGTTCGCTTTATCTTTAACATTTTCTACTGCTTCTTTAGCTTTGCCTGAAGCTTTATCTTTTTTACCTTCAGTTTCTAGGTCTTTGTTATCCGTTGCATTACCAACTGTTTCTTTAACGTTACCTTTTGCTTGTTCGAATTTGCTTTCGTCTGCCATTTTATATCACCCTTCATTAAACTTTATTGAATGATTGACCATTCTTTTATATTTTACCCTGTAAGAGGACTTTTAAACGCCTCACGTCATATTTTTTTGAAAAATTTCCCAAAAGAAATATGATCGATAAAACTATATATACACATACCTATTATTATGAGCGCTATACCTATCATACTTAAACCATTTGGTAACGGTAAGCCTAGTAGTATCATTTCACCAATAATAGCAAATACAACTTCTAATGATTGCGTTGCTTCGACTGCTGCTAATTGTTCCTGGTTATCCTTTACAATATTTGTAGCATAGAAAAATAGAATTGTTGCGATAATGCCTGAAAATAGTGCGACGATAAATGCTTGTACGACTTGACTAGAAGAAGGTAATCCTTCTTTAAGTACGCCAACAACAAATATAACAATCCAAATAGGCAATGTGACTAAAGTCATGCCAAATACACGTTCAATTGTACCGAGTTCACCATTCACAACTTGCATCATTTTTCTATTTCCCAAAGGATAACTAAATGCTGCAATTAAAATCGGTAAGAAACCTAATAAAAATAAGTTCAATTTAATCTGACTTGCTTGAGGAATTTGGATAATGATAATACCGATAAACATAATGCTTGAAATCAATAATGATCGCCATGGGATTTTATGTCTAACGATTGTTTCTTTACCATTTATCACAACTGTCTCTACAAATAATGGCGCCAATATCATGCCACAAATAATTGTTATTTGCCAAGTACCTGAAATCAACCACCCCGGGCTATACTCTGCTGAAAAGGTTATAGGTACATAAAATAATACAAAACCTACTGCACTCCATATGAACCAAGCCTTCTTCTCTTGTTGAATATGCTTTAAAACAAATTTTGTTCTTCCCTTAATGAGTACAAACAAATATAAAAATGGCAGCATAAAAATAAAACGTAAAGAGGAACTAAAATACCAACTTCCGCCATCATTAGCCATCATATGATTAACGACAAATGTAACTGCAAAAAATAAAGCTGCCAAGACACCTATTAAGATTGCTTTCATGTTGTGACCTCTCTTATTTTGATATTGTATATTATTTCATATTTCCGGCAATTTATATATGCTAATTTATAATTTATAGATGATTTAAAAAATAATATACGGGTAAATAGATAGTATACTTTAAAGGAGGTATTTTTTTATGGCAACTCATTATGAAACAAAAGCTACAAACACAGGTGGACGTAAAGGTCATGTTTACACTGATGATAAAGCAATCGATGTAGATGTATTACCACCACAACAAGCAGATGGTAATGCCACTAATCCAGAACAACTTTTCGCAGCAGGCTACGCTTCATGCTTCAACGGTGCTTTTGATTTAATTTTAAAACAAAACAAAGTTCGTGATGCTGAACCAGAAGTTACGTTAACAGTTCGTTTAGTTGATGACGAAAATGCTGAAAGTCCTAAATTAGAAGTAGATATTGCCGCAAAAGTAAAAAACGTATCTCAAGAAGACGCAGAAAAATATTTAAAAGCAGCGCACGATTTCTGCCCATACTCTAAAGCAACACGTGGAAATATTGACGTAAACTTAGAAGTAGAAGCTGTTTAATTGAATATAAATCACAAAAAAGTAAGGACTGAGACAAAATTTTGTCTCAGTCCTTACTTTTCTATGATTTATTTGTTTCTTCGTGATTCCACCAAAGTGCATCTTTCGGATTTTCATATACTTCTTGTAAGTCTTCTTTATTATCAACATTTGGATAAGATCCTCTTAATGACTTATTAGACGTTGTTTTAAACATAAATAAGAAGATAACAAGTCCAATGACATTAATCAATGTTAAATAATAAGATGGTGCAATTTTTTGACCAGTTGTTTCGACTAATGTTGTTAAAATAAATGGTGTTAAACCACCAAATATCGCTGCACCAATATTGTAAACAAGTGATAATGTTCTTAGTCTAACTTTTGTATAGAAAATACTTGGTAATACAGATGGCATAACACCTTCAAATGTAGACATAAACAGTGCAATGATAAACAGTCCTAAAATAACAATTGGTATTGAAGGAATACTCATTAACCAGAAGGCTAATACTGAGAATAAACTAAATCCTATTAATCCAAATAAAATGGTATTTTTATTCCCTACTTTATCACTGTACCAACCAAAGAAGAATACTGCTGGGATCATTGCTGCCATCGTTAACGTACTTAATAAACTACTCATCGTACCACCTAAATCTAAAGTGCCATTTAAGAATGACGGCATATATGATAATACCATGTAATTAGCAACGTTTAAAAAAGCTACACCTGCGAAACAAACAATGATATCTCTCCAATATTTTCTGAAAATATCTTTATAAGAGTACTCAAGTTCTTCTTGTTCCTCAAGTGTTGTTTCATAAGCTGGACTTTCATCTAAATTATTTCTTAAATACACACCTATAATACCAAGTGGTGCAGCTATAATGAATGGGATTCTCCAACCCCAAGCTGCCATTTGATCATCACTTAATAGTGCATACATAATCCCTACTAAAGCAGCGGCTAAAATACTCCCGGATAAAGTACCAATTTCAAGTCCACTACCGAGTCTACCTCTCGTCTTATCAGGTGATATTTCTGCAATGTATGTCATCGCACCGGCATACTCACCACCAGTAGAGAACGATTGAATCATTCTAATAATTAATAATAAAATTGGTGCCCAAATACCGATTTGGTGTTGTGTCGGTAATAATCCTAGAGCAAGCGTAGATAAAGCCATCATAATAATTGTAGTTGAAAGGACGACTTTACGACCATGTTTATCTCCTAAATGACTAAAGAATATACCACCAATCGGTCTTACTATAAATGCAAAAGCAAATACCGCAAATGTTGATGCAAGTTGAATTTCTTTCGGCATATTACCAAAGAAATTCATACTGATAATGACGGCTAGCTGAGCATATAGACCGAAGTCAAACCACTCTATCGCATTACCAATACCTGTTGCAACGACCGTTTTTTTCGTTTTACTGGCGTCGACAACATTAACGTTCTTTCTTTTAAACTTCATAATTATAAACACTCCCCATTTTGTCTATATAATCATATAACCTAATAAAATGGTTTTAATCAGAAAATTCAATATTTTATTAATTGAACAGTGTTGAGCCCTATCATTATGCAATTTAAAATTTTAATTTTTTCATAAAAAAACTTCATTCAGCTCGTTATTTAAACATAACGACACTGAATGAAGTGCTTATTGTGTTATATTTTTTTAGCTAATTCTGTCATGTAATCAAAGAATCCATCTCTATCAACATCATTAATGATATTAATCATTCTACCTTCATCACTTTTGAATGTTCTACCTTGACTAGGGCCATCTGTAATGACGGATACTTTTTGCGATTCTTTCTTAACGAGTTCAGGTTTCCCTACATAAGCTGTTGTTAATACATCCCATAAGAAATAAGTTGAATTTGTTACAAAATGCGTTAATGGTGGCACTAGCGCATAACATATACCTAAGAAATCAACACCTTCATATTGTCTTTCATTCGCCCATCGTTTACGTACATCTGGTGTTAAAGGTACTTTATTCGTGCTTTCTAATGCTACAATATCAATCGGTAATGACGTATCAAAAACAGTCTTCACTGCTTCTGGATCCCAAAAAGCATTCCATTCAGCTGTACCATCATGTTCAGGTTCTTCAACATTACCTTTATTCAGCAATGTGCCACCCATCCATACAACTCTTTCAATACGACTTTCAATTCTTGGTTCAACTTTCAAACTTTTTGCTAAATCTGTTAACGGTCCCGTAAATAGCATCGTTACCTTTTCAGAACTATTCATTACTTTTTCAATGATATCTTCATATGCTTCTTTTTCAGAAATTGTAGAATTTACTTCAACATCTTCATTTAACATTGGCATCGCATCTACAAAGAATGCATGCATTCTCCAATCTTTAGGAAATGGGTTTTTCCCTCTTTCTTTCGAAGCTGCAACATTTAGTTTTTGTGATGAAAATCGGTTGATAATCTTACAAGAAGCGTTTGTTGCCGGTTCTACATAACTATCTGCGCCAATTGCACTTACACCAATTAAATTCACATCTTCCATCTGTAATAATAAAAATAATGAAATTAAATCATCTACGCCACCATCATGGTTGAAATATACTGTCGTCATTTGGTTACCTCTTTCTTATGTTACGTATAAATTATTCATTTGTTTAACTAACGTTCTTTTTGTTCATTTGAATTATTTTGAGATTGTTTTTGCTCGTTTGATCTATCTTTAGCTTTTTGTGCTGCATCTTGAGCTGCACGATCTTTCTCTCTTTGAGCCTCTTGGTCTCTTTGTTGTTGCTGTTGTTGTTTCTCACGTTCAGCAGCTGCTTGTTCATCACGTTTTTTCTGTTCAGCTGCTGCTTTTTCGTCAGCTTCTTGTTGTTTCTGTTCAGCTTCTTCTGCTTTTTTATCCGCTTCTTCTTGACGTTTTTCTTCTTCCTCTTTAGCTGCCTTTTCTTCTTCAGCTTTCTTGTCTGCTGCTTCTTTATCTGCTTTTTCTTTGGCCTCTTTATCTGCTTCTTCTTGTTTACGTTTTTTCTCAGCTTCAGCTGCTTTCTTCTCTTCATCAGCGTTATTATTAGGTTGTTGAATCGTTCTTTGTTCATAAGTTGGCGCTTCTTGTGTAGGATTTATTTCTTCAGTTGGATTTTCTTGAGGTGTATTATCTTTAATATCTTTATCATTAATGCGCCAATTAGCATGATACGTTTTCTTAGAAGTTTCATAATTCATTTTAACTTCATATTTATCAGATTCCGCTACATCATAGTATAAATAACTTGTTTTACTTTCACCTTTATCAAGTTGATGTTGAAATCCACCTTTGTTGTCTTTCATACCATTAAATTGAGGTTGTACCTCATCATCAATCGTAAGTTGAAAATTAGAATTATCGATTAATTTTTTACCTTTTTCTAAATTTTTGAACTTATAATTGATTTTAAGAATTTTGCCATTTTGCGAATAAGAATAACCGTCATCTGGTTGAACAACTTCTGCTTTTGTGACAGTCACTTCTAATCCATCAACAATAATTTTATCACCTAGTTTAATATTTTTTAAATCTTTTTTAGGTGTATCGGAAACATGTTTAACTGCTTTAGGCTTATCCTCTTTAAATAATTGTTGATATGAATATTCTTTATCAAATGAAAGACTTACAAATATACATACAAAACTAATCACACCTATTACAAATAGTAAAATTGTGCTCACTAAATAGCTACTATACTGTTTTTCTTTAGCATATTTAACGACTGTAATAATCAAAGTCGTTATAAAGCCAATCGAAATAACAACCCATAATAACGCAAAAAGTAGACTACTCATTTTTTCTCTCCTCTACAAATGATTAATAATTTCATCATAGCATGAATTAATCAAAATAATAGTACAAAATCAAATAATTATTCACTATAACTGACCTATCTAAATATGATTTCACTTAAAAAATACAGGTTAAAAAATAATTTTAAAACCTGTTTATGTCATATCTTTATTCTTCTAATTTTTCAAATGTTATTTCATATAAGTCTTTTTCATCCATATTTACAAAATCATCAATCGAAATTCTATACTCATTAGAAGATCGCTTTTTAGAAACTTGACCATCATACTTTAACTCAATCGTCATATTCGTTTCAAAATAACGATTTTCTATTGTATTTTGAAATTCATTAAAGACTTTTTGGTTAATTGGAATTAAATAAAATTGATTATTAGGTAAAATATTTATACGTTTACGTTGCAATACTTCATCACCATTTAACTTTAACACGACCTCAATATTTTTAGCAGAACCTCCGCCTAAATTTAACAGCTTAAAAGCCGTATTTAAATATTCATGATCAGATGAAGTTAAATTCATCACTTTAATACCATTTTGTTTCTTCTCCAGGATAATCTGATCAAAAGATAAATAAGGAATAAATGATATTTTAATTTGGCGAATTTGAATCATGACGGATATAAAATATAGAATCGCCATAATAAATGTACCTATAGAACCAATCGCTTGAATAATATTAATCATACGCTCACCTCACAATATAACCTTGTCCTAAATTATACCCATTTGTATAGGTGTAAATCATAGATTTATAATCTTCAAGATTTCTCTAACAATCCGCCGTGAAAACAATAATATTTCTCAGCATTTAAATCTTTAATTTTCTTTAAGGAATTTTCTGCGTCTTCTAAATTCATACTATATTCAGGATTCGCAACGTTTAAGCTTTCGCCTTCTTTCACAGCAGCATCTCCTGTAATAACGCTATTGACTGATTGTATATATAATGAAATATGCCCTGACGTATGTCCTGGTGTCGCAATAACTTCCACTTCATTATTTAATATGAGCTCCCCATATGTGACTTCTACATCAACATCGACATGTTCTAATTCTTGTAGCATTTCAACAAATTCTTCACCATATGGCTTTTCATCATCTGACATTTCATTTAACAAATCTTCAGCTTGAATCAATCTTTCTGATTTAGCATGACCACCTATATATTTAGCTTCTACAAAGCTACTTATAATTTGTGTATTAGGATATTTATCTTTAAAAGCTTTTAACGCTCCAATGTGGTCATCATCATAATGCGTAATTATAATATTCTTCAAATTTTCTATACTGTAATTTAATCGTTTAATTTCTAGTTCAATCTTATTCATGAAACCTGGATAACCTGTATCAACGAGTGTCAATTCTTCATCTTGGATGATAAGCGTAGGATGTATTTCGTAGTTATCTCCTTCATAATCAAAGTTTATATTTAACTGTTCTACTTTAATAGGCATAAAAGTTCTCCTTTATAAAATGACGTATGTTTATATACATTTAAAGTAATTATATGACATTTTAGTCATTTAATCATAAAATAATATTTGTACGACTTTTGATTAAATAGAATCTAATTTTCACAGGAGGTTTCTTATGGTTCCAAAACATATTGTTTCAGCAGCTTGTATTGTCTTAAATGATGAAGATAAAATATTACTCATTAAAGGTCCAAAACGTGGTTGGGAAATGCCTGGTGGTCAAGTTGAATTGGGCGAACCTTTATATGATGCTGCAATTCGCGAAGTTAAAGAAGAATCTGGTGCTGATATCGAAATTATTAGATTTTGTGGTATTTTTCAAAATACGAAAAGTTCTATCGTTAACACATTATTTTTAGCGCGTTATACAGGTGGCACGCTTCAAACGAGTGATGAGAGTTTAGAGGTAGGCTTTTTTACTTATGATGAGGTTATGAATATGGTTACTTGGAAAAACTTTAAAGAAAGGTTCGAGTACTGTTTAAATCGTACTGAACCTTTTGTTGTTAATTTTTAATATTCTTCTTTTAAAATGCTATAAATTAATGAATCTCTGTAGCCATTTTTAAGCTTTGTATCTTGTCTTAAGATGGCTTCATGTTTCATACCTAGCTTTTGTAGTACAATTTCAGATGCTGTATTACGAATATCTGTTGATGCCCAAATTCTATTAAGTTTCAATACTTTAAAACCATACTTAATAATCGTTCTACCAATGTCAGTTGCGATACCGTTACCCCAATAATCAGGATGTATGATATAGCCAAGTTCTCCGCTATTATTTTTCGTATCACATACTAATTGCACTGCGCCAATGACTTTATCATGTTCTGCATCTACTATGACATTGTACATCCAATTTTCATCTCGATTTAATAACATCTCAACAAATGCTTCTGTTTCTTCATAAGTTTGTGGCTCCCATGCTTGATACTTACTCACTTCAGGTAAAGCATTATATGCATGAATATCTTCTATATCTGATCGTTTCAAATCCCTAGTATAGTAATCCATTTAAAATCCTCCAATGATGATATGTAATTTAATGATTGGGAATATCTTATCATAATTTCCAATCTATACAAAACTATTCTTATAAGATTACTCAACTTTATGAAAAATAAAGTGCTAGGACATTAAATCATGCCCTAGCAATAAATAAATTATCTATCTAATTTTACATGTTTGTACTCTTTCGTACCTACGTAATGAATGATACGTCCGTGAACTTCTTTTTTCGTTAATCGTGCTTTACCTTTTTGATAAAGTGGGATAACCATACCATCATTCAATAACATTTCTTCACCTCTTGCGAGTTCTTGCCATCTCTTGTCTGGATCTTGAAGTAACGAAGATTTACCTTTGTTGATAATTTTGTCGTATTCAGGATTATCATATCCCGTTTCGCCTTTAGTCGTTTCACTATGGAATAAATCTAAAAATGTCATTGGATCTGGATAATCTGGTCCCCAACCAGTAATTGCTACATCATAATCACCTTTTTTAGTCAGTGCTATTTTCTGTTTGTTCGGTTGTTGTTTAATCGACATTGTTACACCAGGTAAATGTTTTTCAACTTGTTCTTTAAAATACTCTGCATCTTTCTTAGCATTATCTTGATCAAATGTTAAAAATTCTATATCAATTTTATCTTTACCTAATGCTTTTTTAGCTTTTTTCAATGAAGCTTGTGCCTTTTTAACATCATACGTATAAGGTGCATTTACTAACTTGTTATAATCTTCTTTTTTCTCATTAGTAAACACTTTTTCAGGCGTAAATGTATCTATCGGTTTAGAACCATCATTTAAATTATGTTCTACGTAAGATTTTTTATCGATTGCTTGAGCAAGTGCAGCTCGTAAATCTTTATTTTGTAAGTCTTTATTCGTTTGCGTATTAATTTGTATATAATAAGTAGCAGATTCTAAATTCGTATCGAAACCTTCTTTATCTTTGTTAGATTCGACATTTTGAGAACTCAATTCTGTTGTATCCACTTTATCATTATTATATAAATTGAGTGCCGTTTGTTCGTCTTTAATGACTCTATAATTAATACCTTTAAGTGATACATGATCTTTATCCCAATAATGTTTGTTTTTCTTAAGCGAGTAATTATCTTCAACTTTCCAACTCTTCATTACAAATGGTCCACTATATAACGTCTTATCAACAGTCGTCCCATACTTACTGCCTTGCTTTTTAACAAATTTCTCATTCAATGGCATGAATGTTCCAAACGTTAACAGTTCTTTATAATAAGGTAACTCTTGATTGAGCGTTAACTGTAAAGTATGATCATCAATTGCTTTTACACCCAATTCTTCAGGTTTTTTCTCACTTTTGTTAATCGCTTCAGCATTTTTAATATCATACATAATGTATGCATATTCTGATGCAGTCTTTGGATCTACAACTCTTCTCCATGAATAAACAAAATTATGTGCAGTAATAGGATCTCCATTAGACCATTTCGCATCTTCTCGTAATTTAAATGTCCAAGTCTTCCCATCATTTGATTTTTTAGGATCACCAGTTGCAATCGCTGGTTCTGCTTTATCATCTTTGTCTAAACGATATAATCCCTCTTGTGTCGCATTCATCACTTCAAAAGCACCAGCTTCAACAGCCAAACTAGAATCTAATGTCGTTAAATCAGACGGTGCAATTAAACGTAGCGTATCCTTTGGATCACCACTTGCACCATCACTATCCCCACCACTACTACAACCAGCTAAAAATAACGCTAAAACTAATACATAAATCCCCACTTTGTAAATATTTTTCATCAAATCAATCCCCTTTGCTTGTTTGATAATGTTTAATTATGTTTATTTTATCATAATATTTTGAATATTCAATTGATTATGTTCGATTAATTTAATATAGCAACAATAACAAACTGTTATGTAGTTTGTAGAAGTGGATAAGATGAAAATAAGCTGAATCGTCTTATAGACAATTCAGCTTATTACATTTTTCGGGTCGATATTTTATTTTATCGGCCTGATAATCTCGTTTTCGGGTCGATAAATTTTTTTATCGGTCCGTATTTCCCGTTTCTGGACCGGTAAATTTTTTTATCGGTCCATATTTCCCATTTCTGGACCGGTATTTTATTTTATCGGTCCATATTTCTCGTTTCTGGGTCGATAATTTATTTTATCGGCCTGATAATCTCGTTTTCGGGTCGATAATTATTTTTATCGGCCTGATAATCTCGTTTCTGGACCGGTAAATTTTTTTATCGGTCCATATTTTCTGTTTCTGGACCGGTAACTTATTTTATCGGTCCGTATTTCTCATTTCTGGACCGGTAATTTATTTTATCGGTCCATATTTTCTGTTTCTGGACCGGTAACTTATTTTATCAGTCCATATTTCTCTATCCATTCTCTTCACTCTATTTCATATCTCATCATGTCTTCATCATAATAATCTTTTCCATCAAATATTGCATTTGGTTCAGTAGCATATTTGTCAAAGCCGACTTTATTATAAAATTCTACTGCGCGTTGATTATTAGAAAGGACACTTAAATCAATGTATTTTAAACCTGTTAACTTGGATGCTTCAATAATCAATTTATTGACTACTTTCTCAGCAATACCTGAACCTCGATAATCAGGATGACAATACATCGCCACTAAATTTCCTTTATGATGCATCTTCTTAACCGCTTCTCTATAAAAAGTTGCTACACAAACTAAGTTATCATCTTCAAAACCACCCATTGTAAATTTTGTATCACTACATTCTAATCGCTGTTCAAATTTACTAACTGGATAGTTTATTTCAATATCATATAAAGACGCAAATGCAGATGGATCTGTCTGCAAACTTAGTAACCTAAGACTTCTAAATGCATTTACATCATTTTTATTTAGTAACCTTACTTCCATCCCACCACTCCTTTATTTTTGTGATAAATAGTTTAGTATAAATTCTTTCATTTTTACTGGTGGGCTTATATTTTGAGGCAATTTATCTAAATCAAAGAATTTTAAGTTTTGAGTTTCTTTAATATCGGCACTAAGCTCTCCTTTATATTCTTCACTTTCAAATAATGCTGTTACAGTATATGCTTCATCTCCATTCGGATAGACCATGTGATAATCTTTACCTGAAAAATTTGTAATAAATTTAAGGTTTTGAATTTCCAAATTAGTTTCTTCATATACTTCTCTAATAGCCGCTTCTTCAAAAGATTCTCCGAGTTCCATTGTTCCTCCTGGTAAACCCCAACTTTCATTATCACTTCTTAACTGTAACAATACTTGTTTATCTTTATTAAATATCAGAACTAAAGCTCCAACTAAAATAACTGGAGCATGTCCGACTTTATCTCGTAAACTCGATATATAATCCATCCCACCACTCCTTTATTTTTCTTTATACCACCTGATTGCTTGTTGTTCTAAATTTTTAACATATGATTTTTTTGCTTTACTATAACCAGCTGTTTCATTATATTCTTCAGCTAATTTTTCTTTATAGTTACTATATTCTATAGCCGCTTCTCTATGTTCTCTTAGATAATCACGTAATATTAAATGTCTCTCTATTTCAGGGTTACTTTGTTCATAAATATGTATATGATGTGTTCGGTTAACTCCTCCCTTACGAATGAGTCTTCTCCCTTTAATTCCCCATTCTCCAGCCAAATCATAACCTCTACTCAAAAACTCATCATCAAATAAATCAATTTTTTCTATATTATTTACTATAACCATCATATCTATAACTGGTTTTGCTTTCATACCTTCAATTGAAGTACTACCAAAGTGTTCAAATTTAATAACTTCATCTTCTAATATAGACTTAATTATTCTACATTCTTCTAAATACATATTTCTCCAATCTTTATCAAAACCACTCAACCTTACTTCCATCCCACCACTCCTTATTCACTAAAGTAATACACGTTGCCTTCTCCGTTGTAATCATCTAGTTCTGGATTATGTTTAAATCCTAATTTTTCTGCTGTCTTTATTGAAGGTGTGTTTTCTTTTTTAGTTAATGCTACAATTTTATATTGGTTATTTGTTAATTCTTTGACGTGTTCAATTATTTTTCTACTTGCTTCTGATACGAGTCCTTGTTGTGTTTCTGCAGCTTCTATTCGATAGTAAATGTTTAAATATGTTTGTCCTAATATTTCTTTATACTGCAACCCACATACGCCAAATGGGAGATAGTGGTCTTTTTTAATCAAGACGTAATATCCAAATCCATGGTCTTCATAATGCTTAATCCATTGATCTAATGTTTCTCTAAATGCTTCTATTGTTGTTGCTGGACCTGCTGGGTTATATTTTTGATTTGCTGGATCATGATGGACTTCAAATAATTTTTCAAGATATGTATATGCTGGGGGTACAAGCTTGATTCGTTCCGTTTCTAATATCATTGTAATGACTCCTTTTTAGTTACAATTTAGTTATTTAATATCATAACATTAAGCATCTCATATTGGGAGGTCATAGAAATTTTTATGCATACAAAAAAAGCATGAGCAGTTACTTATGCTCATGCTTTTAACTTATACTTTTGCTAGTTGCCATTGGTAAGGTTCGTTTAGTTTAGTCCAATCTGCGTCGATTTCTTCTGAATTCAATAAGCATTGATCTAATGCTTTTGTAATTTCTTCTTTATTTAAGTCACTACCGATAATGACAAATTGTGTTTCTCTGTCGCCATATTCTGGATCCCAATCAGCTTTAATTTCTGGTCTAGATGTAAAGATTTCTTGTTTCGCTTCTTCTTCCATCGCATCAACCCAGAATGTAATTGGATGAATATTTACAAAAGAACCTGCCTGAGAAAATAGACATGCTACGTGATTATATTGAGCTAACCAAACGATACCTTTAGCTCTTATAATATTCGTTGGCATATTTTCCATCCATTGATTAAATCTTTCTGCATGAAATGGCAGTCTTCTCTTGTAGACAAATGATGATATACCATATTCTTCAGTTTCTGGTGTATGATGCGCATGACCACCTTCTGTTAATTCTTTAATCCATCCAGCTGATTGACTTGCATCTTCAAAATTAAATAAACCTGTATTGAGCACTTCTTGAAGCGGTACATCTGCAAAACTTGTTCTGATAAATTTCGCTTTAGGCTGTAACTTTTTCAAAACGATTTCCAATTGCTTTAAATCCTTTTCTTCTACTAAATCAGCTTTATTTAAGATAAGTACATCACAAAATTCAATTTGGTCAATCAACAAGTCTGAAATAGAACGTTCATCTTCTTCACTTATACCTTGATCTCTATCTTTCAATAAATCTTCAGAATACATATCATGAACAAATCTATGTGCATCTACAACTGTAACCATCGTATCTAAACGACATATACTTGTTAAATCAATACCTAATTCATCATCTATATATGAGAAAGTTTGGGCAACAGGTACCGGCTCTGAAATACCAGTTGATTCTATTACGATTTGATCGACATCTCCTCGTTTAGCGATTTTTTCGACTTCTATTAATAAGTCTTCTCTTAAAGTACAGCAAATACAGCCATTCGATAATTCTACTAATTTTTCGTCAGTTCGTGAGATACCTCCGCCTTGAATGACTAAATCTTTATCTATATTAATTTCACTCATATCATTTACAATAACTGCAATTTTTAATCCTTCTCTATTTTTCAAAATATTATTGAGCAGCGTTGTCTTTCCAGCTCCTAAATAACCACTCAATACTGTAACTGGTATTTTATTCAATACATTTCCCCTACCTTCTATCTATTTATCCCATATAAGCATAAAATCTTACCAACTCGATTTTTTCAATCCAGGTATTTGACCTTTATGTGCGTATTCTCTTAAAGCGATTCTAGACATACCAAATTTTCTATATACACCTCTTGGTCTGCCAGTCACTTGGCATCTACGTGTAATACGTGTAGGAGAAGCGTCTCTAGGTAGTTTTTTCAAACCTTCATAATCTTTATTAGCCTTTAATTCTTCACGTTTTTCACGGTATTTTTCAACCATTTGAATTCTTTTTTGCTCTTTTGCAATTTTTGACTTCTTCGCCATTTTATATACTCCTTTTACTATTAAAATTTTTGAAATAAATCATTAGATATAAAGAGTGAGACGGTAAATGATGTCTCACTCTTTTGAAATCGTATATTAAGTAAGTAAAGTAGCCATCTCATTTCCGGAGGTAAATCGTAATGACTACGTTTTAACTATAATACATGATTTTTTATTTGGCAAGAGCAAATTTTTATTTTTCATTTAGAATTGATAATTAGAATTAAAAAAACAGAGTCTAAGACAACGTAATATGTCCTAGACTCTGCTTATCTCTATTCAACTTTCCATACATTAAATCCATGTAATTGGCTGTTTGCATCATATTTCAAATCTTCTTTACCATAAAAAGTATAGCTTTTGCCTTCTTCAAGTTTTTTATGATCATAATCTATAATATAATATGACACTTTATCGTCCCCACTATCCTTTGTAACTTCGACGATTTTATCACCTGCTTCACTATGGCTAATTTTATCAACCTTAGCATTTGTGATTTTTAACAATTCGTTATGGCTATATGTTTCATTATTATACTTGTCATAATTAATCTCTTTAGAATGGTTCATTTTTTTCTGAACATATTCATTCGCTTGTGCTTCTGCTACGTGATCATCGAACTTGATTTTTGAATGATTATCTTGGACAGGTTCAGTTGAAACAATTCCAACAGCACAACCTAAAGTTAAAAAGAATAATATAATGGTACTTAGCAACGGAATCCTGAACCTAGTATCTCTAATCGCTTTAACAACCGTCGTGCCTAACATCACAATAAAAGCTATTAATACTACAACTCCTATAACGCTAAATATAAAACTTTCCATTTTCATTACTCCCTTGATTTATTCACTATCATATTTGTACATATTAGAACATCTCAACTAATATTTCATCTATTTTGTTTCAGTTTTCGAAATAAATCAATATTATGCTAAATTATGAAAGCGTTAACCCAGTTGCTATATAAAGGATAGGGAAGTATTAAATTTTTTTATTGAAAAGTCACTGTTATTCTTTAAAATCAATATCTTCCAACACTTTTTCCACCATCTCGTTTAAACTTATATGTTCTGTTATTATTTTTTCATTTTCTAAACCTAAGTAATCATGAGCAACAAACCACTTGCTCATTTCTTCCTTACCAAATTCAGCATTTTCTTTATTCTTATGTCTTCTTAACGTTTCTTCAAAAGAGATATCATAGTAATACGTAAATACATTTTTCTTGCCTGCAAAATGTTTTCTCAGCATATCACCATACCTATGCTCTTTAAGAATACCTTCAATAATCATATAATCACAATTTTCCAATCCATATCTGATTAAATAATCGATAAGTTCAACTGTCTTATTACCAGGTTTATCATATAACATTTCTCTTCTAATCGTATCTTGAGAAATTAACAAAGTTTGAAATCCTATTCTGTTTTGTAATTCCTTTGCTAAAGATGACTTCCCACTTCCTGAATTCCCTCTAATTATAATAACTTTTGTCATTTTCCACCGCTTCTTCTTGTAATTATTAGTAATATTGGTCTCTTGCTATAATTGATTGATATTAAATTCAGATTTTAGAATACCCATATGAATATCGTTATAGTATTCACCTTTTATAAATGCACTATCACGTTCTTCTCCCTCAATTATAAATCCTACTTTTTCATATGCCTTAATTGCACGAGCATTATATTTCAATACTCTTAAGTAAATTTTATGTAATTTTAAATATTCAAACCCATAATTTACTACAGCAGCTGAAACTTTAGTTCCAATTCCCATAGACCAATATTCCGGATTAAATATCCCTATTGCAAATTTTGCTTTGTTATTTATATCATCAATAACTAATCTAACTTGTCCTATAAATTTATCTTGATATACAATTGCCCATTCGTAGGGTTCATTCTGAATTTCTTTAATTAATAAAGCTGCTTTTTCCTTTGATTTTGAAGTTCTATAATCCATTGTTGATCCATACATCATTAATAGTTCTTTATTAAAAGGAACTGAAAGATAATCATCTATATCTTTTGTTTCTGCATTTCTTAATATTAAATCTTGATTTATATATATTTTATCCATATAATACTCCCTTATTTCCTAAATAGGTATTCACTTAATTTTTGTTTTTTCCCTTCTTTATTCCATTGTTGATATTGTTTGATCATCTTATGAATGTTGCCTTCATAGTAGTTTTCAACTAAATCAACTATTGCTAAAAAGCTTTTCCAGTAATGAAACATGACATATGCATTATCATTACTTTTATAAATTTCATATTTGAATGATTCTAAATTATTTTCATCATATTTTGATTTGTAATAATTAAATAATTCTGTTTCATACTGTACGATTTCTTTAAATTCTTTGTCATTATATAAATAATACCTTGGTAAGAAAGTAACCAATCCTTCTTCAAACCATAAGTCATCTGATGATATGTCAAGATCATCAAATTCTGTTAAAAAGAAGTCGCAATGGTGCGTAATTTCATGACCTAATATGCACAATATTTCTTTTTCTAAATAGTTATTAAATATGTTTTGAGTCGTTTCAGACATGTCACTTTTGATTTGACCATTTAAAAAGGTCTTCCAGCTTTCTTTTTCAATATTCATAAATATACCTTTTTCATTTGTAAACGCTGGTACATTCTTCTTAAATACGTGTGTCATTACATAATCACTTGTCCATATGACGTGTTCTGGCATGTCATTTAATTCGTAATCTTTTTTCAGAATATCAATATAATTTTCAATTTTATCTATAAAATACTTTGCTGTTTTTTGAGTTTCTTCCATATCATTTTGTTCATCCATCATAAAAATAGATTTCATGTGTCTATCCCCTTACAAATATCAATAAATATAGTATTAGTATTCATATTATAACAATATTCATCATCTTTTTATTCAATTGAATTAATTTCTACTTCATACTATGATTTATATTAAGTGATTTACAGGAGGTTATGATGTCTTACTTGAAATCTTTTTTAGAGGATAAACAAATTTATATATATCTTTTATTTATTACGATGGGCGTGAGTTTCGGTCTATTGTTTGACCGTGCTAGCCTTACTTTTGAACCTTTTATCTCTATTTTAATTGCGATTCTATTGTTTAGTATGTTTGCGCAAATTCCTTTTTTATCTTTACGTCAAAAGGTATCAAATTTCAAATTTCTTGTGGCACTTATTATTTCTAATTTTATATTTATTCCTATTCTTGTTTTTCTAATTGTCACAGCATTTCATATTACATCTACACCGCTTCTAATCGGAATTTACTTAGTATTACTGACACCTTGTATTGATTATGTGATTGTTTTTACGAAGTTAGGTCATGGAAATGAAAGCTTTATGTTGATTGCTACACCTATTTTATTTATTCTACAAATCATTTTATTACCGATATATTTTCTAATATTTTTAAACCAGGATTTCTCGGAATACATAGACTTTATACCTTTTATAAAGACTTTTGTATATCTTATTCTAGTACCTTTAATCATAGCTATTTTTATACAAGTTTTAAGTAAAAAGTCCGCTACTATGTCGAACATTTTATCTTTATCAGAATGGTTGCCTGTTCCTTTTATGGGACTCGTATTAATGACGGTTATAGGCTCTCAAATTTCAAAAATATTTAATGATTCACACGTCGTATGGATAGTTGTTCCTGTTTACATTTGTTTTATGATTATTGCGCCTTTTATTGGTTATCTTTCTGGTAAAATCTTTGCTTTACCTTCAGACTTAAAACGCACGATTGCTTTTAGTTCTAGCACAAGAAACGCATTAGTTGTCTTGCCATTAGCTTTATCTCTACCAGACAAATGGTCAACAATTGTAACAACTGTTATCATCACACAAACACTTGTCGAGCTTATTGGTGAACTATTCTATATTAAATTGATACCTAAATTTAAATAAAGAAACACCTCTAAAGTTACAGTAACGCTTGCACTTTAGAGGTGTTTTTAATTATTTCAGTTTCAATACTTGTCCTACACTTATATCATTTGAACTTAAATTATTTAATGATTTAAGTTTAGCTACACTTACGCCGCTTCTTTGAGATATATTATACAACGTATCTCCAGAAACAACAGTATGTGTATCGCCTGTTATATTATCACTTGTTTCATTTAAATCATTATAATGCTTTTGAACGAGACTATAAAATTGATTCATATCGTAGCCCCACTGACTAAAGTAATTGATTGGATCTGTATGATCTGTTCCGCCATAATATTGACTAATGGCATTGTGACTAATAACTGTACCTGTTCCCTCATTATTATCGGCTAATGATGGTTTCAGTCCATTTTGGTGTAACATTTTCGCAGTTAAATATGCTTGATTATTGACCGATTTCGCAAACTGGTCAAATGTACTTGATTGAGCCAATTCTATTTGATAGAAATATGGATTGGCTTTTGCGCCTGCACCCCAAGCTAAATAATCACTAGATGCTGTTTGAACAATTTTACTACTACTTGCATAAGCATGAACAAACGCGCTTTCATAATTGTTATACATGTAATTGATTTCTTCATCTATTGTGCTATCAGGATTAGCTGTTTCATGTATAATCACACCGATAAACTTATCTGATTTATAGTCATACTGCGGTAAGCTATCCATTCTAGAATCTTGTGTAATTGCAGACGGCTTAATATTATTTTTAGCAATATAATTATTAACATCTTGATAAGCTTCATTTGTATGTTGATTGGATTCTGTTTCTGCAGAATTTTCTTCTGCATCTTTATTATGTAATTTGAGATCTTCATCCGTTAGCAAGCCTGTTAATTCTTTCGGGTTCATCTTTTGTGCTTGTTCAAAACTAATCGATTTGCTTGTGTTCTCTGTTTGTTCACTTTGATGTTCTTCTGCATTTACATATCCAACAGATTGAGAAAATAATACACTTGTCGTCAAAATTATTGCTGTTCCAAACTTGTACTTCATAATAATCCCCCTTATATTTTATTTTTATATTGTATTACAAACTATAATTAATTAATATGCCTGAAGAATATTTCGTTATATTAAATATTTATTACAAATTAAAAAAGAACGAGATAAATTGGTTATCTCGTTCTCATTTTATTCTATAACGTTTAAAGCTTTCTTTGGTATTTCACTTTTATCAACTTCTTCAAATGAATCTACATGTGTCCCTTTATGCTTAATTTTTAAATAGTGATTTGTTTTAAGCTCATCTGATGATATAAATTCCACTTTCGTACGTTTTCCATCTTCGTCTACAATATCTTGCTTATATCTTCTAATATTATGTTCTTCAACAGCATCAGGTAGCTTTGTCTTTACATAAGCGTATTTCTCTTTCATAAATGGATTTAATTGATCTGATACACCTTTAATTTCACTTGAGCCAGATGTACTAAATATAACGATTAATAAACAACAACATAAAATAACAAATATAATTAGAAAAACAATACCTTTTAATAAACCTTTCAATGTTATCTCTCCTTTCAAGTAAAATGATAGCATCATATCACTTGAAATAGTCCTAACATTGTTGTCACAACAGGCTTCTAAGCTTACAATTTTGTAAGATTAAGTCTCTCTTATTAAAACACACCTAATATATTTCCAATTAACCCTGCTACTGTTATTAATACACCTACACCCGTTAGAACAGATGTAATAACCGCTTTTCTATTTTTCTTATTGGTTTCATTAATACTTCTTTCAAGGTTGTTCATTGAAATTGTTATTTTGTCTTGAATGATATTTGGCAAATGATCAATCTTATTGTTCAAAGTATCGAAGCGTTCATCAACACGCTTTTCATATTGTTCAAATTCATTTCTTGTAACATATTCTGACATAATGAGCACCTCTCTTTTTATATTTTATAATTAGTAAATTTAGCTTCTAAAAAATGTATTTATCAATTTTAATCTTTCAATTCAACTTTCTTTAAACGAATATACTTATTATTTACATATTTATAAATATAAATCTCATTAACTTGAAATGGTTTAAATATATCTTTCTCATTCAATTCTTTTTCCATGTTCAACAAATTATTTATATTATTTCCAGTACTAATGTCATCTCCATAACTTTGTTTACCAACAGTTAAATGTGGTACATATAAATCTCCTTCAAAATACTTTTGTTGCATTTCCTTTGTAACATTTAATAATTCCACTATTTGTTTATGTAAATCATGAATTTCTAATGAATCAAATGGCACGTATAATACTTCTTTACCAAAATAATCTGTTTGTTTTGGTTTTACAGTAAATTTAGAAGTATGATAAATCAAATTAGTAATATCTTCTATCCAATTTTCATCCATTGTTAAACTACTTTGAGCTTTTAAAGTAATATGTGGTTCTACACCTATTCTATCCATATATTGATGTTGTAAGTTAAGTACCGTACTGTACATAGGTTCAGGTGGTACAATTCCAATAAAATATTTACTCATCATATCCCTCTTTTGTTAGTAAGTTAAAGTATCTATTAATACTAACTTAAATCAGAGCAATTGTTCAAATTCATTTCTCGTAACATATTCTGACATAATGAGCACCTCTCTTTTTATATTTTATAATTTATAAATATAATTGTCAAAAACTGTATTTTAAAATTATGAGCTGAAAAGTAACCATTTTTTATTAGATTATATTGATTGGATACATATTCTTAATAATTCATATAGCTTATTTTCAAAACTGTAAACTTCAAAGAAATATATTTTTTCCAATTTGCATGATAAAATAATTTTAATTATTTTATATAGAAGAGAGGGATAACATGGTTGAAAATCGTGAATTATATATTAGACCTATTAAATTAGAAGATTTAAAGAGTATATGGCAGATGGCTTTTAAGTACTCAAATCCTGAATGGAAGTTATGGGATGCGCCTTATTTTCCTTATCATGCTATGTCGTATGATGATTTTTTGCTCCAAAAGGATGATTGGATCAATGTTCCGAATAGATGGGCTGTAATTTACAACGACAAAGTTATTGGTACAGTTTCTTATTATTGGGAACATGAACCTTCTAAGTGGCTAGAGATGGGTATTTCAATCTATCAATCTGATAATTGGGGTAAAGGCATTGGCACAAATGTCATGCGTATGTGGATTGATCATTTATTCAATACTTTAGATATTGTTCGCGTCGGTTATACGACTTGGTCAGGGAACAAAGGCATGATTAAAATTGGAGAACGTCTTGGTATGACTATGGAAGCTAGAATTAGAAAAGTAAGATATTATAACGGGACTTATTACGACTCTATTAGAATGGGTCTTTTACGGGAAGAATGGCAAGATTTAAAGTCTTAATCTAGTACATAACAATCATAAAATGATAACATATTGTGCTTTTATACAAGTTTATACTTTACAAAATAGAACATATGTTCTTATAATGAAAGTACAATATGACTAGGGTGATTTTTATGTATGACTACAGTTATTGTCTAAATCGGGATATTTTATGTGTGGATTTAAAGAGTTTCTTTGCATCTGTCTCATGTATTGAGAAAGGTTTGAACCCGTTAACGACTAAGCTTGCTGTTGTGGCTGATACGAAGCGTAAAGGTTCTGTTGTCCTGGCAGCTACACCACCTTTAAAAGAAATTGGCATTAAAACAGGTTCTCGTTTATTTGAAATACCTCAACGTAAAGATATCTATGTTATTAATCCGTCTATGAAGAACTATATACAATTATCAACACAAATTAGCAAAATTGCTTTGGATTATGTTGCACCTGAAGATTTTCATCAATATAGTATTGATGAATTCTTTATGGATGTATCAGAGTCTTATCATTTATTTGCACATTCTCCCTTTTCATTAGCGATGCAACTTCAAGAGCGTATATTTAATTATACTCAAATTCGTAGCACGATTGGTATTGGCTCTAATTTATTACTTGCTAAGCTTTCAATGGATATTGACGCTAAGTATACAAGTCTTGGGATATCAGAATGGCGCTATGAAGATGTGCCGTCTAAAGTTTGGACCATTCAACCTTTACGAGACATGTGGGGAATCAATCGACGTACAGAAACTAAGCTTAATAAGAAAGGTATATTTACGATTGGACACTTAGCTAACTATCCTGTGGAATATTTGAAGCGGGACTTTGGCGTTATTGGTGTTGATCTTCATTTGCATGCTAATGGTATTGATGAAAGTGTCATTAGAAATCCTCATCGTATATATGATAAATCTTTAGGTAAGTCGCAAATACTGATGCGTGATTACAGTATGAATGAACTTAAGACCGTATTAAATGAACAAGTAGATGAAGTTTACTTTCGTTCTAGAAAACTCAATTTATACCCTACACGTATTAGCGTGAGTATCGGTTATGCAGACGTTGGAGGTGTGCGGAAACAATTTACAAACAAAACGGGATTTATGAATACTTATGTTATCACACAATTATTATGGGATTATTTATCCCAACGGTTAGAGCCGGACAGACTTTATAGAACAATGGCTATATCATTTGGTAAATTTATTCCGAACCAAATTAAGCAACTATCTTTATTCGATGATCCGTATCAAATTAAGACAGAGACACTCGAAAATCATTTAGATTTTATACGTATGAAATATGGTAAGGATGTTGTTATGCGCGGTTCAAGCTTATTAAATAGTGGTACATTATTAGAAAGAAAAGACTTAATCGCAGGTCATAAAGCTTAATATTTATGGAGTGTACAGTTATGAAACAACTTAATATAAACTGGGAAGCAGATTTTATTGAATATCAAACTTTATTATATAGTGGTGTCGATCCAGAATGGTTCTATGCTTGTATTAGAAATGATGTATTAGTACCAGCATATACAGGACAAGGCAAACAATATTTTTGGACTAAAGATATCCTTCAAGCTCATAAAATAATACCAATATTTTAAAAAACCAACTATTTACTACAATTATTGTTTAATTTTACCAATTTATTTTTAAATAAGTGTTTAACGTATCTTCACTTTGGATATATATATAGAAGTGGAAAAATAGGAGGTAATTATATATGGGCTTTATATTAATGTTAATCGTCGGCGGTTTAATCGGCTGGCTAGCAGGCGTTATTTTAGGTAAAGATATTCCAGGCGGTATTATTGGTAACATTATCGCAGGTATTATCGGTTCAGCAATTGGTGGTAAATTATTAGGAGACATGGGACCAGTAATAGGTGGAATTGCAATTATTCCAGCATTAATCGGTTCAATCATCTTAATCTTAGTACTTTCATTCATTTTAAAAGCAATTAAAAAATAGAAAGTACAATAAATAGAAAGAAGCATATCACTTAATTAATTTCATGATATGCTTCTTTTTTAATACAGATATTTCTAACAAATAAAAGCACCACACAAATTTGTGCAGTGCTTATGTCATATACGAATAAATATTTTCAAAACCACTCTAGGTAAATAGCTTTGTAATTATAAAATACCCGGGGTATACATACTCTAAACATTATTTTAATAATAATCTAAAGAAATTCATGATTCTTTAACGTTTATTAGAACCTTTACTAAACAGCTTTCTTATAAGTCTCATAATTAAAACTGTACCAACATATCTTAAAATACGTTTTACAACGTTTCCCATCCTTATCAGCTCCTCTTACAATATATCATTTACTATTACTTCTTCACTACTTTACCCAATTAAGACTTTCATTACACATATAACAAAAAGATTTCGTAGTCCCAACTCGGCAAAGATGACTAGAGTTGAAAAGCTTAGTACAAGCGTATTTCAATTCAGTCATCTACTGCCAAGATACTACAAGAGACTGAGACATTACATTATGTCCCAGTCTTTTTTATATGGAAAAATCAATATAAACGTGAGGTTCTATGTTGCTTGTTTAATGTGTCTTGCAACATACGGAGGCGCCTATTTATCTTGTTTCGCATGTCTTGATAAATACAGGGTCCTCAACATTGCTTGTCACCCTTCACTTGCAATATTTAGCCCTTATTTCTAAAATATGAAAAAGAGTCTAGAACATTTCTGTCCCAGACTCTTTAATATAAATTATGATTTTGTACTTTCGTTATGCCACCATAATGAATCTTTCGGATTTTCTACAGCATGAACAAATTCTTTTTTCGATGCTACAGTTGGATAAGATCCTTTTAATGATTTTTTAGAAGTATCTTCAAATAATGTTAAGACAACGATAAGGCCAATGACACTCACACCTAGTAAGTAGAATGCAGGTGCTAAATTATTACCTGTCACGTGTACTAACCATGAAGCTACTAATGGTGTTGTACCACCAAATAACGAAACTGAAATATTAAATGTCCATGATAATGTTCTATAACGAATATCTGTATGGAACAATGTTGGTAATGAACCTGGCATTGTACCTTCGTAGACTGACAATACGATACCTAACAATAGTAATCCAAGGAATAAGAAACCAAGTCCACCAATATTTAAGAATTGGAATGAAATGACAGATACTAATATACCTAAGATTAAACCGAAAGATATCACTTTCTTATTACCTATTTTATCACCAAGTCTACCAAATGTAAGTGCGAACGGTACCATAATCAGTAATACAACCGCTGTTATCGGCGTACTAATACGATCACTAATACCAACCGTTTCATCTAAATATGAAGGCATGTAACCTAATAATACATAGTTTGTAATGTTGAAGAAGGCTACAAACACAATACATAATAAGATATCTTTTTTATATTGTTTTATAATTTCAATAACGCTCAGTTGATCTTTTTGATCAGCGATATCATTTTCAAAAATTGGCGTTTCTTCTAAATGCGTTCTCAAGTAAAGACCAATCAATCCAATTGGTGCACTTAAGAAGAATGGAATTCTCCAACCCCAAGAATTCATTTGAGCGTCCGATAGTGTCCAGAATAATACTGTAACAAGGATAGATGCCACAATATAACCAGATAAAGTACCGATTTCTAAACCACTACCTAATCTAATTCTTTTATTATCCGGTGAAGACTCTGCGATATAAACCATCGCACCAGCATATTCCCCACCTACTGAGAAACCTTGTAAAATACGAGCTAGCAATAATAAAATTGGTGCCCAAATTCCGATTTGATCATATGTAGGTAATAGTCCAATAATCAAAGTAGAAATTGCCATCATAATAATTGTAAATGTTAAGACAACTTTTCTACCTAGCTTGTCACCTATTTTACCAAAGACAATGCCGCCCACTGGTCTAAGTAAGAATGCTATCGCAAATGTTGCAAAAGTGAAAATTAATTTTAATTCATCATTTTGAACTGGACTGAAGAAATTCTTACTAATGATAACTGCAAGGTAAGAATATAGAGCAAAGTCAAACCATTCCATTGCATTACCAATACCAGTAGCAAACACACTTTTCTTTGCCATACCGATATCTACGACGTTGATTTTCTTTTTATTAAACTTCAAACGTATACAGCTCCTTTTCATGTTTAAAGAGTATACGCTCACTTTTTTATAGTGTCAACTTAATATTTAAATATAATAATATACACTTTTCATCTAATGGTATACAAATAAAAAATGTCCGCGCTTACATCATAGTAAGCATGGACATTATAAATTTAAACGATTTTTACTTAAGTAAATAGTATATATGACAAATAAATAACAATTGAAACTGTGATTGAGCTTAATAATGTAGAGAATAATACAATATGAGCATGTAGTTCTGGCTCCACATCATATTCAAAAGCAATCGTTGATGTATTTCTTGAAGTTGGAAAGGCACTAGCTATAAATAAAGATTGTGCAATAACGCCATCAATATGGAATAAATAAATTAAACTAAGTGCAATAAGAGGTCCAATTATCAACCTACCAATCAACGATCCCATAATCGCTCTATGCAATAATTTCAATTTAATATGCGCTAATTGAGCACCTAATAAAATTAAAGCAATTGGCGCAAAACTATCTGAAATTTGGTGGATAGGAATTAGAAACACTTGAGATAATTTAATATGCCCTACTTGAAATATAATACCTAAAATCAGTGCATGAAAAACAGGTAACTTCAAAAAAGAAATGACAATATCTTTTAAACTTTTAGTAGTGGAAAGTAAATTATACATGCCATAAGAATAAGTAAGTAGATTTTGGAAAATAAGCACGAAGATTTGTACCGCAACACCAATAGGATTTTGACTAAAGATTAATTGACTGACCGGCAAACCATAGTTCCCAGAATTCATCAAAGAGATACTATTCTTTAAAGCAGCACTTTCACCTTTTTGAAGGTTCAATACTTTAGCAAATAAATTACCAATTAAGATCATAACTAAACTATAAGCTACAATATAGTAAAAAACCTTTAACAGCAAATCCATTTGAATCGTAATATCATAAATATTCGCAAAAACTGCAACAGGCATTAAACAATAAGTAATAAGTGTAGAAAAATGTTTTAAATTAAATGCAAACTTTCTCTGTAATAAAAAACCAACAAAAATTAAAATAAGAAGCGGCAATAACACTTCCGTTAAAATGAAAACAAACATAATATCCTCTTTCTTTCTATATTTCCTTTATATTCAAACTATCATAATTGAATCATAATAAATATGACAAATTTAGTATTTAGAATGATAAGTTTAAGTTATGAATATAGAAATATAGATAACTAAAGCTTAGATGTATTTATTTAAATTTTTCCATTCTATAAATACCTTCATCATCTTGAAATTTGATACCATTCTTGAAATCATAACCATACTTTCTATAGAATTCTACGGCTGTAACAGAGGCTGGAATTTCTATACGTTGTGCGCGTTTATAATAATAGTCATTTTCAAGCGTTTCTATTATGAGCTTACCAATACCTCTTCCTTGATGATCTGGTGATACGAAGATAGTAAACAAGCTACTTTCAGTTTGACTATCCCAATACGGTCCTATTGCACCAGTTGCTATTATTTGATTATTTTCTTCAAATATATAAAAATTTGTAAAACTTGCTCTTTTAATTATTGCTTCAGGTGTCATGCTACTCACAACTTTTTCTATTTCTTCAACTGGTTCGTCTTTTACATTGGTTGTTCTCAATGTGTGAATAATCATTTCACTAACTGCTTTAGCATCTTTTGAATCGAACATTCTAATTTTCATACAATCACCCTTTATATCTCACCAATTTTCTTATATTGAGACAAGTGGTTCACTTGGTTACATTCTAATATTTCTACTTTATCGTCTGATATTTTTAATGATGTAATACCACCGTTTGTAAGTTTAATTTTTCCTGTCCCTGTTTCTCCATTTGAATAATGATATAATATGGCATTGATAAAGGCGCCATGCGATACGACTACTACATTTTGATTTGGATATTTATCATGTATTTCAGCCAATCCTGTTAAAAATCTACGCTCGATACTAGTCCCATCTTCACTATTAGGATATATGCGATCTGGGAAACGTTCGAGTTTTTCAGCAAGCGTCATACCTTCAGCGTCACCAAAAGATAATTCAATAAACGCTTCACTTTCAATCAAATCTACATTCAATTGTTCTTGTACAATTTCAGCAGTTTTTTTAGCTCTTATTAAAGGACTCGTAATAATCAAATCAATTTCTTTATCTTTTAAAGCATCACCACTTTCCTTTGCTTGTAATTCACCATTACGATTCAATGGAATATCTGTTCTACCCTGAGTTCTACCTTCCAAATTCCAATCCGTTTCACCATGTCTTAAAAAATATACATTTGTCATCATTCAAACCTCACATTAAATAATTTAAAACCTATTGTATCACTTATAACGGTACATAACACACTAAATTTCAGTATATATACATTTATAATTGAAAAGAAAGCTTTCGAATTGGACTTAACATTATTGTATAATATTTCCATATATTACAAACATGGTAGCTTCCATCATGGTCAACACCAAACCCCCTTTTTTCGTGAAAATAAGGGGGTTTTTTAGTGTGGTTAATTATCTATTATTTCTAATTCTAATGGATACCGTTTCAACAACAATACTAATTAAAATCATTACGATTAATAGTACAACTAAACTCCAAACATATCCTAATTCCAAATAATTAGTTAAAGTGGTACATCCCCAAATAGCTAAGAAATAGATTAATAACCTTAAGATAAAAAATATAATGTTATTATTCATAATGATCTCCTTTAACTAAGATACATAAAATAAATTTAATTTGCTTCACATGCAAAGTTATCTTTATCTCTATCTAGTTTAGCATTGTATGCTGGATGTGTGCTTGGTACGCCATTTGGATATACTTTTCTAAGTGCAGTACAGTTTGGATAATATTCTGACCCTGCATTTTGAGAAGTATTATTTGGTGTTTGTGTTGTAGCACTTCCTGCTCCATTTGAACTTTGCGTATTACTTGATGATGGTTGTTCAGTTGTAGGTTGTTGTGTACTTGCTTGATTATCTTCAAATGCACTTCCTAAACTCCATATACCTAATTTTTCTTCTTTGGCTTTTTCTTGTGCACTTTCTAATTGATCTAAGTATCTTGTATTAGGTGGATATACATATGCTACTTTAGCTAATCCTTCTCTGACCAATATTTCATTAAGCATTTTACCATCGACATATATGTATGCTAAATAACGTTGATATTTATCTGTTTGTCCACCTACATCAAACTCTACTTCGATTTTATTTGCATTTGTTAACAACTCTTTCGTTCTATCTGATGCTTCTTGACCAAATGGTTGCTTACCTAATCTTGGATGTTTCGTTTCAGGTGTGTCAATTAGTAAAAATCTAAATGATTGTTGACTGCCGTTATAAATAAATTTCGCAGTATCTCCATCAACTGTACCCGCTAACTCAACTGGAATTCTGTCTGTCGTACCTGGTTTGTATGTTTTTTCTTGAGTATCATTTTGACTAGATTTCTCATTATTATTTGAATGTTTCTCGGAATTCTCTACTTTTTCCTTCAGCTTTTTATTTGTCTCTTCTAATTCTTTTTGTTTACTTTTTAATGCCTTATTCTCTTGTTTTACTTTTTCTTTTTCACTACTATCAGTACTTCCACTACTACAACCACTTGCAATGGTTGCTAAAAATAAAATACTTACACATAACAATATAAACTTTTTCATAACACTTACTCCTACTTAAATATTCATTTTACTTATTATACCAAATTCCGAAGATTTTATAATAATATTTTGAAATTTCGCTCGATTTAATTAATTTACCTTAAAATATCAAGGTTATTATATGTATTAACAAGGAATATACAATGGCTATAATCTCAAAAAAATAAAAAACACCTTTACGATGTTTTTAGTCAAATAATCGAAATATGATTCTAAATATCCAGCCTATAGCTCTTGGAATTGTCACGAATATTGCTCTGATAAAATCTCCTATATAAAAGAAGCCTTCTAAAAAATCTCCAAAAGATAATTTGTCAGCTTTATGTTTTTTATTTTCTTTACCCATATGACGCCTCCTATCTTAATTTATAAATGTACTGAAACAAATTCAACTAGATAATTGATACCTTTTATAAATATATAAAATGCATAAGCCATAGTGCCTAAAATAAATAAAGCAGACATTATTTTAATTTTTTCTCCCTTTTCTCTATAAACAATATGGACGATAATAAACATTGTCATTAAAGAAAGATAAGCAAATGCCACTGCTGTTAACGTACCTAACGCATTCCTTTTAGTAGGAAAGTGACTCGTAATCCATGTATCATAAAATGCATCTCTAATCCCGATATGTTCAGTATAAAGATCAAAGCCTATTCCTAGTAATATCAGTAAACCTTCAAAAATAAATGCCATCAACAAAATGAATGCTTTCATTTAATCACCTTTAGTATTTTAATTAATTCTACAATTAATAAATAACATTAGTTATGGATAATAGTAATATACTTATGAAATAAGGGCAACATGCCGAAACACATTGCCCTTTGAATATTTGTATTAATTTTTAGATAAGAATTGATATGTAAAATAAAGTAAGGATTTCACATTAATATCTTAACAGTTTATGATAAAATAATGATATTCAAAAAACATTCATTCTGTTGAATCAGACGGAGGCACAATGTACTTAATATGTGGCATTACACTAATACTTATAAGCATTATCATATTTATCTGGGAAGGCAAAAGTTTCTTCAATATATTTATATTTGCTTTAGGGATTTTATTAACTTTAGGTTCTTTGTTAAACCTCCTTTTAAATTTAATATAAAAAACTAGTCATATGATCATAACAAGTTTTACGTACAAATATAAATCTTCTTCAATAGCACCGCTTCTATATCCACCAATATTCATATAAATACTCTCCTAAGATATCCTTTAAATTCAGCGAAAAATACCACTTAATTATAAAATAGTATAGTTATTTTAATATTTCTTTGTTATATTATTTAAAATAAAACATAACTAAGAGGTGTTGCATATATGGATAATTGGTTAAGTTTCGTAGTTATTACATTAATGATTATTATTATTCCGGGACCAGATTTCTTCATTGTATTAAATAATACTTTAAAAGGAAATGCTAAAAATGGCATTATGGCAGGTTTGGGTATATCAAGTGCCCATGTTTTTTATTCATCTTTAGCAGCATTTGGATTAATTTTCATATTAACTACATCATATTATGTATTTAGTGCTATCAAAATATTAGGTTCTGTTTATATTGCCTATTTAGGTGTAAAGACCATTTTAAATGCTAAAAAGACTTTTAACATTACAACTGAACCAACAGTTCAGTCTAATATTAGTCTGACATCATCATATAAACAAGGATTTTTAAGTACAATTTTTAATCCGAAAGCAATACTATTTTATGTGAGTATATTACCCCAATTTATTACAAAACAAGACGGATCAATGACAATAATCATTCTATCCTCTTTATTTATCATTACAGTATTTGTGTGGTTCTTTATCTGTAGCTTTCTATTTAACTACATAAGACAATTATTTAATAACCATAAATTTAAATCCATCCTCGATTATGCAATAGGCACCGTCTTAATCGGCTTAGCCATTAGTATATTTAAATTGGAGAAATAATTAAAGTCCTGGCTAATTAAGTTAGCTAGGACTTTTTGTTAGACGTAAATATTCATTTTATTATTCAATTACAATAGTATCTAGAGTTGAGGAAGCACTTATAATATTATGTTATTTTCTTTTCATAAGCTTCAATTTTCTGGCGACTCTCGTCTTCTTTATCTAAAGTAATATGTAATTCAAATGTTTTATTCGTTTGTTCATCTATAGAAAGATAAGTCTTTACATCGACCCCTGCAAAAACTTTTCTATACGCATCAATAATCTCCTGATCTGCATCTGTTACTGGCACATTCAGTATCTCAGAATAAGGATAATAAGGTTCGCTATTGAAATAATCTTTTACTAAATCATGTAATACGCTATTACAATAACTTGGTTGGTTACTTTGGAATTCAATATATTGTTCTTTTGGGTCAAATAGTAAATCATATATTTTTTTGCCTTTTAATATGTGATACAATTCATATAAACAATGATTAGTATTGTTTTTTATTTTCTTTACCCGTTCTTCTGACTTCTCTTTATTAACTCCAAAAAAACTAGTATGCTCTCCATCATTTCGAATCATACAAAAATATGGATGAAATTCTTTTCTAAAATCTCCATATAAGCCTGATCCGAAGTTTACTTCATATTCATACAAGTCATAAAACATACAATACCAATCAATATAAAATTCAATATATGCTTTATTTTTCAAAAGTAGCACCTCCTATAGATTACCTCATAATGAGCTATTAATTTATTTCAAACTCGGTCAAAATTAGTAATGATTATTTTTTATGTTTTTTGCGAAATCCTGTTATTCATTATCAGCTGAATCATATTCATATCCATATTTTTCAGCGTCTCGTTTCATAATTTCTTCCTTTTGAGCTTCGGTTGCATTATTCCATTCGTCCTGTCCATTAACCCATTCTTCATGTGCAGCTTGTTCTTCAGCAGTTCTGTATACACCATTATTCTCATAATCGTAAGTTTCTTCTTCATCTTCATTAGCTTGTTCATCATAAATAGATTTTTCTTGTCCACTTTCAACTCTTAACGAACTTTCATATGCAGCTTGTGCTGGCCCTTCGAGTACATTTCCTTGAGGGATAACACCATTTGAAACTGCACTATTGTAAGCAATAATTTTCTGCTCTTCAGTATAATTACCATTCAAAATTTGAACTAATGAATTTCTATCAGTTATATTGTTGTAATCAATTGAGCTAGTTAACTCTTGTTCGTTTGAAGATTCTTGTTCATTAGATGTATTTTCCTCAGTAGACTCTTCTTCTGTTTTAGGTTCTGATTCCTTAGTTGTTTCTTTATCTTTCGAATCGTTCTTTTCTTTATCTTCTTTTGGTCCAGGATCGAATATTGATTCTTCTTTTTTCTCTCCACATGCGCCTAATACTAGTAATGATGATAATAATAAAACAATTAGCTTTTTCATATTTCTCCCCCTAATATAAGTAAAATATCATTAACTTGATTATAATCTAATTACACTTGATTAGTATATATTTTTTATATTTAATTTTGAGCGTAAATATTCTATTTATTCTCCTACACCTTCAACCTATCATTTGAAATAGACAACATAAATGAAATATGTTAATTTATATATAGAAAAGGGTGACACACTTATTGTGTATCACCCAAGAGAGCCCGTTAAAAAGACGGTGGCTGATTTAATAGTGCTAAAATAACCATTAAACTCGTCCAAAGTTAGTGATGGTTATTTTTTATGGTTTTCTTTAATCATGACTAAAGCAATGACAGTAAAGACTATCATTAAAATCTCATAGTCAGACATGTTATTCCTTTCTAGGAGTAACAACTATAACCATAGGCATCACCCCTTTATAAGAGATTAGCCACCATCTATCTAACTTGCTCACTTTTTTATTTTATAAAATTAGCATAATATTGTCTATAAATAAATGCTGCATTAAGCTGTAATCTAGGTACCATAATCAACTACATTTTCAAATACAGTTATAGCTTTTAAAATGTCCTAACTAATCAAATTAGCTAGGACTTTTTTATTAATCATACAAATTCAATTTATTCTTCTACACCATCTTCATCATATTTAGTGACAATGCCATCTTCATCTACTATATATGAACCAGCTAGTTCACCATCTTTAGTGTAAAATGCGAATCCCCAACTTCCGTCATCTCTCTTTTCAGGTTCTCTATACGTATAAGTATCAGTATCTAATGTACTTCCTTCATAGTCTTCTACTATGTCCATTACATTACTACGTGTGACAATATCATATTCATCGTCAGTATCTTCATCATCTGAATCTTCATCTGATATATGATTTTCAATATTATCTATAGCATATTGTGCTTCTTCTTGTGTATATTTATCACCCGCATCAGAAGTTAATTGATCAAATAACTCTTTGTCAGACATAGGCATTATTTCTTGATAGCTTTCAGCACTTTTTAATGCATTTTCTTTATAGTCCGCCTCTAAATTATCAATAGCGTACTGAGCAGCATCTTCAGGATATTGATCACCCGCACTTGAAGTTAGTTGATCATACAAACCAGCTTTTGACATAGGCATTACTTCTTGATAATCTTGTGCGCTTTTTAATGCATTTTTAAATTCTCTACTCACACCGTCATCACTATTATCATTACTTGATGAATCAGATTCATTATCATTATTGTCATTGTTTGATGAATTAGATTCATTATCGTTGTTACTATCTGATAAATCATCATTAGAGTCATTATTATTTTCATCTACAACTTCTGACTTTTTAGAAGTCGTATTCGTATTATTCCCAGTACTTTCAAAATCAACATTACTGAACATCATTGAGCATGCTCCAAAAATTATTGCTAAAATAATGAAAATACCTAAGAAACCGCCACAACCCCATAACCATCTCTTTTTATTTTTCCCTTTATTTTTCTTGTAATTTTGGAATTCTTCCCATTCCCTTTTTTGCATTTCATCCATTCCGCTTTCCTCCATGTATTATATTTTTATATTGAAGAACTAAAAAGCAGTATTCTTTCCCGTTACATATTTCTTTAATAGTTTCATATTATCTATAATAATAACCTATCTTCTCAAAAATGAAAGTACTAAATTTAATTTTTAAATTTTAATATGATTACTCAGTATAAATACATCAGTAATTAAATAACTTACAAGTTTTCTATTCATTTTAATCTTTAATTATTGAAAGTTTATAAAGTGGTTTACAAAATCAAAGAGCTAAGTCAACATGTTAAGTTCTCACAATGGGAAAAATATGACCATAACCATAAAATAGTACGCTTCGCTACAAGTTGGTCAACAACTGAAAATGATATAGCTACATTAATAGAGTACATTTAAATAAAGAGAATCCACAAAAAATTAAATTCCCTATATATTTGCTAATGATTATAATCATTAGTTAAACTAGAAATAGAAAAATATAGGAGTGTTAATATGAAACTTAGAGCACTAGAAGTTAGTGATTTACCATTTGTCCATAAATTGAACAATGAATATTCAATCATGTCTTATTGGTTTGAAGAGCCTTATGAATCTTTAACAGAACTTCAATATTTATTTGATAAGCATTTATTAGACGAATCTGAAAGACGTTTTATCGTAGAAGATGAGAATCAAGTTGTGGGAATAGTAGAATTAGTCGAAATTAATTATATTCATCGTAATTGTGAAATTCAAATAATTATTAAACCAGAATTTAATGGTAAAGGATATGCTAAATTTGCTTTTGAAAAAGCAACAAGCTATGCATTTGATATATTAAACATGCATAAGATCTATTTATATGTTGATACAGATAATGAAAAAGCAGTTCATATATACGAATCTCAAGGTTTCAATATAGAAGGATTACTTAAAGAACAATTTTATACAAAAGGTAAATACAAAGATGCATATATCATGGCATTGTTAAAACATGAATATATTTCGTAGCAATATATGTTTCGTTATAGATAATCATAATGAACAATATGTATAGTAGAAAATTAAAATTTATAATTCTTTTTATCGAAATATTTGTGTTAAATATAATTGTTTGGCCAGAGCCCTCTCAACCATTGCGGTTGAGAGGTTTTTTACTATAGTAAATTTAACTGTAAATTCATCATACTTTAAATAGTTTATAAATATCTACATCTAACATATCTATATTTATTATTGACATAAATGTAAATAAAAGATACTATTTATACTAATCCTTAGTAAACAGATAGGATTAATATAATTAATGATTAACTGGAGGCTATTACATGAATAAAATTATTATATTTGCTTTAGCTGGATTTTTAGCAGAATTAGTAGATGGTTCCCTTGGAATGGGATATGGGGCTTCATCTGCATCAGTGTTACTTACATTTGGAGTTGCTCCTGCTATAGCATCAGCAACAGTCCATTTTGCCGAAATTCTTACGACTGCCGCAGCTGGAACATCACATTTAAAGTTTAAAAATGTCCACAAGCCATCAGTCTTGAAACTTGCTATCCCTGGTTCAATTGCTGCATTTATAGGTGCATTCTTTTTAAGTAATATTAATGGTGATTTCATCAAACCATTTATCTCAATTTTCTTATTATCTTTAGGTATTTATATCATTTACCAATTTCTATTTAAAAATAAACCAGATGAACCAAAAATTACTGGTGTAAAAAAGATATCTAATTTTGTTTTAGTACCACAAGCTGCAGTAGCTGGATTACTTGATTCAATTGGAGGTGGTGGCTGGGGACCCGTAAACACGCCTATGTTATTATCAAGTAAAAAAATAGAACCAAGGTACGTTGTTGGTACAGTTTCAGCAAGTGAATTTTTTGTAACTGTTGCTTCTTCGATAGGTTTTTTAATATTTTTAGATTGGTCATCAATCAATTGGATTTTAGTATTATCCTTAAGCTTAGGTGGCGTAGTAGCTGCTCCTATATCTGCTTGGTTAGTAAAATCTTTACCAGTTAGTGTCCTTGCAATCGGAGTTGGAGGTCTTATAATATTTACAAATGTAAGTTCATTGGCTAGCTTATATATTAATAATTCACATATTATTTGGTCTATTAAAATACTGATTATTCTATCTTGGTTATCATTAGTATTGGTAACATTTTATAAAAGTAAATTTAAAAAATTAAACACAAGTACATAAAAATAAGACAAAAACCCCCTCTCAACCATTGCGGATGAGAGGGGGTTACTGTGGCAATACTATGGCAACAAAAATAAAAAGCCCATAACCACAAGGGTTATAGGCTATATAATGGAGAGGGCGGGAGTTCATTATAACGATAATTAAAATATTTCAAATACGCTTCAAGCATTGATATGACAATGTTTTGATTTCATTACTGATTGTGCTTGACATGTATAAATTGAGAAAAAACATAAAATTTGTGCACTCTAATTTACCAACTACTATCCAATTAATTCATCGAATTCAAGTTTATCTTCAACACATTTATAGAAAACTTCTTCTTCTTCGAGTAATGTTGATTTATATAACTCATATAAAGTATATTCATCCTTCACTTTGGGATTAGCTCCAGAAATCAGTCTAGAATTCTCACTAAATTTATTTAATGTAGCTAAAATTTGATCTCTATTTTTATTCCAAAACCCTTTTGGACGATTATTATCATCTAAATAATAAATTAGATTTTTAATAGTTTTATGAGTTTTAAAAAGTTTTTCTTGATTACGAGTAAGCGTAGGTTTTTTAGCCACTTTTTTTTCTAAATAAACTTTTTCCATTTCTTCAAATATAAATTCATTATCAGGAACTTTCTTTATTTGTTCCTTAAATTTAAAAGGTGTTAAAGTTTTCAAACTATCAATTTTCTTATTCATATTTGGTACAATCATGATAGTCTCATTTTGCAAATTATCACTTATATATAGCTTTGTTTCCTTTGATAAATTATTAATTATTTCTTCTATACAGGCTTGTCTATATATTGTTATATATAAATTTAAATTACTTTTCTTATCCTCCACATCAATGATCGAATAGGTTTCTTCTTTAATCTTTAACAATTCAAAATATCTAGATTGTATAATTGTTTCTTTCATCATTTCATTACTTTGAATCATTTGATTCTTTTGTTCTTCTTGTACTTCCTTTGTTCCTTTGAGTTCTTCTCTTGTCATCTCTAATTCTTTTCTAGTCAGTTTCAAATCTTTATTTTGAAGATATGATGTATAGATCAGCATAGTAAATGCAGCTAATGAAACTACACTTTCATCAAGTAGAGTTTCACCACTTTTATATAAATTATAACCAATACTACCTATTATAACTAAAACTAAAGATACAGCTATAAAACCTAAAAACGATTTTTCATTTACAAAAAATAGTTTAATCTTTTTAAATATATTCATGAATGAACCTTCTTTCAAAAATATTATACTTCAAAAACTGTCACAAAGGCATATTTACTTAAAACAAAGGAAGAATTTACTATACAAGGTCTCGATTCTGTATAAAGTTAATGCTACACTCATCCAAGTCAGTGATGGAGTTAACTTTATTTATTTTTAAGAATGATTATATAGTATTTGAAATGTTCTTTAAGTTATTCAGTGAATAATTATTCATACACATTTAAAAGACACAAACACGTATTATTCAAACAATTTTGACGCTAAAATAATGTTAATAGATCAAAAATTAGACCATGCTTATACAACATAAGTAATAAATAGATACAGGTTTTATATCCAAGTACACCTCATAAATAGTATAATATTTCTGAGGTGAAAATAATTATGTCTATAATTTATGCTATACCAGTTATAACTTCTCTTATTTTAGGAATAACGTATATTATTATTACAACTTCTAGAGATCGATTTTTAAAATACACTGAAGTAAATCTTTATTTTGCTATAGGTAAGCTATTGAATTTTTTTATATATTTAATATTCACATCAATGATTGTTTTCTTAATTTCCATAGAACTTTCTGATCATTATAAAATTGACTTAGATAAAGTTTTAGCAGATAAAACTCAAAGGTATTATTATATTAGCCTAATTTCCATTATTATAGTTATGTTATCAATGGCTTACTTTGCTATCTCAACTATGGATTTAAAAGGAAAATCAGTCTACTATATAAAAAATTACAATAAACAAAATCAAACGTTATATATATTGCAACAACATAATGGTAAATACATATGCACTTTTGATAAAATATCTAATGATCAACGTATAATAATTGATAATTCAAAACTAGATGATTTAGAAATGAATGTTTATTCTGAGAGTACAATTAAAAACCTAGATTTTAGTAATGTATTAAATATATATTCTAAGAAAATAGGTGCATCACTCTTTATATTCTTTATGCTTTTCTTATTTATCATATGTATACTAATAATCGGAGCACTGTTTTTAATTAATTATTCTTTAGAATTTGGTTCTAATACATTGTTATTAATCTCTATTGCAGCTTCAATATTTATAGTTGTATTTTTATTAATGATTTATATCACTAACTTCAAGAAAATCAAATCAAAAACCTCCAGCAATAAAAATTAAATATTAATATGAACACTATCTAATTCAAGATAGTGTTTATTATATTTTGTATACTCAAACATAAAAAAAATAATAAACTAGATTATTTTGGAACTAATATCGGATGAAAAATAGCCCACCTATTTTAGTTGGGACTTTGCATATTCATATAACTTAACAGTCTTGTCAAAGATTAAATTCTCTATTTTTCTTTCATCTCTCCATATAAGTCTAATAGATATTGCGTCACCACCAGTAACTTTTTCTGTTTTTTGTCACACTTATATCTGATTCTATTTATTTTCTAACTATTTTTATAATGATAAATTTTAGTGAACTGTTCATCCATTTATATAAACAATAAATATATAGCTTTGGCTAATGGAAGTATGCCAATTGCATCATTAAAAATGTTCTAATTCTTATTTTGGTTATATTTGTCATTTTTATCAACTCGATTTATAATAAAATGGAAGGGATTAAATCCCAACCAATGTGTTATTATTGAAGCAATGGTTGCAACTCCTAAGCAGTAATTTCGGAAGGTTCTGCTTTTAGTTTCTGCAATCTTTGCTTCTTTTTCTTTCCGTTTTAAACGATTTATATTTTCCCACTTCATTACTACACTTCACATTACAAATGACATTCGTCCTTTATATAAATATTTTAATCTATTTTATTTAAAGTATACATAAAAAACACCCCTATCTAGTCTCACTAGGTAGGGGTATAAATTAACTTAATAACCTATTCACTTCTTTTTGAATCACATTAGGATTATGCCTAAATTTTTAATGTTTATCAACTTATGTTTCACCAGTATGCACTTATCAGCTATAACTTGATATATTACCAGTGGAATTTATTGGTTTAACTACAATGCGAGCATAAAAAAACAAGTATCAAAAAAGTGTCAAGAGAATTATTCTCTTGACACTTTTTTGATACCTGTTAGGTCAAAACCCCGTCATATATGGGGTGGAATATGGAGACGGCGGGAGTTCATTAAAACGATAATTAAAATATTTAAAATACGCTATAATTATTGATATAACAACGTTTTGATTGCATTACTGATTGTGCTTGAAATGTATAAATTGAGAAAAAACATAATATTTGGGGCAACACTTTATTATTTCATTATGACCATTCTTTCACGTCAAAAAACACAGAATATTACTACTTACAAAATAATCCCATCACATAAAGTGACGGGATCAAAAACATCATATTAAGATTTAATTTGTATATGTGGAAAGAGAATCAAATCTATAAATCAAGTCTAACATATTAAATTTTCCATGTAAATCAACTATATAATCTAATAATTAATTGTGATAAATAGCACTTTTAAAACCCTATTATATCAACGTTTCTATTTTTAAAAACATCCATTTACACACACTTTTTCATCTCATTATGACCAAATTATGACCAATAGCCAACTTTCACATTCCCTCTCAATTGTACAAGTTAAGATATTTTATATTTTATAATAATAATTAATAAAACTGTTGATATCTCGAACATCTTTAAAAGTAAATTTCTCCCATGTATTTCTAACTTTATGTATATTTTTAAAAATAATTTCTGTATTTATATCACTTTTTTTATACATTGAATTTAATTTTTCCATATCCACACTTACATTCTTTTCACTACCAGATATGTTTGCTATTACAAATCTCCCATTGTCCTGTTCTTCAAAACGTATATAATTTTGATCACTAAATTCAACTACCGTATCAACTTCTTTTAAACCAATCGATTTTCCTACTAAACTAAATGTTTTATCGTATTCATTTTGCACTATTTTCAATAACGAATCTAAATACACTTTTAAGTTTTCATAATCAAACATGATAAGTGAAAACACTCCTTTTTGTTTTCCACTTTTTATAATCGATTCAAGATTATTTTTTAATCTTGTTAATTTGTTATAAAATACTATTAATGAGTCTATATCTTGCAAATTATTCATTTCAATAATTTCTTTTAAATCATTTGCGATAATAAAATTAAAATCATTTAAAATATCTTTATTGAACTCTAAGTTATTCATTACGCTACTAATTATACGTTCTTTTTTAGCTATTTGAGATGCATTTTCCCCTGATATCTTCGCACCTAAATACGCCCCACCAAATGTAGCAAATATACCAACAAATGATATTGCTAATGTGTATGCCTCTAATTTATTATCTGGATCAATGTTACTTAAAAAAAAACCAAAGAATAGTATAAATGCCACAATACCTAATAATGCAATTATTACAAACTGTATTTTATCTTTCATTCTCTCACCTTTTTATCTTAATAATACAATAATGTCCCGAACAATGCATATACATGGCTTCACTCAAAGCGATTTCTAGGCAAGTTAGCCTATAACTATCCACATAAAAGTATTAACTGTTGTCAGAATCACAATGAGTAAAGAGTTATTTATGATCTAATGTCGTGATTCACGACTATCTTATAAATAATTTCATTAGTAGTGGCATCATATATCTGTATATACATATTTCTAAAATAGGAATGTGTATAATACAATACTATTTTGATGGTGTAATAATTTGCTACTCCATCATCAAACGCACAGAATTTGGGGCGTCCTTTTATAAAGGGATCTGTATTATGACGACACCTTATTATCTGTGGTACTCATTTAGTACTTTAGTTTCTTGACCTGCGTACCCAATATGACAACGCAGGTATAATAAAATGTAACAATTGGTAATGATAGCTTGTTAATAAGTCCATACATGAAAGTAACACGTAGACTATTTAAACTATTCATTGTTATCAAATACTATTAAATGTAACATTGAGTATGGATTGTATTGTAGGAATAGAGTAGAATGATGATTAACATTATTATAAAGGGAGTTCATTATGTTAAACATTTTACAAGCGATTGGTTCAATTGGTACGTTTATTATGGCAATTTTATATTTCATTTCAGTAATGATACAAATAAGACAAATTAAAATTTCTTTTATACCATTTTTGGCTTTTGATCAAATTATTATTGAAAAAACAAATCATTTAAAACTGAAAAATTTAACTGAATCTGATTCTGACTATGTAAACACAGCTTTTAAACTACAAAATTTAGGCGGTGGAACTGCTAAAAATATAGATATAACAGTTTATTTAAATGAAAATGAAGTATTACAAGAAAAACACATTAATGTTTTACCTAGTAATAAATTTTATCTAATGCCTATTAATAAAAAAGCATTTGAAGAATTTGAAGATACAATAGAAAATAATGGTTATACAACTAATATGTATATAAATATAAGATATTATAGCCAAATATCTAAAAAACAAAATAGTATCACTTATAGAGTAAATATTGAAGAGTTTGTTAATTTAGATGATAAAGACTTGTATGAAATGACATTTGAAACTATTAATTCATAAAATTTTTAGAATTATATAAACTTCCAAATTTTTTATTATCAAAGAGGAGAATAAAAGTGATATTTAAATTAGATAAAAAAGACAAAGACACCCTAAATAAACTAGGAGCAATCTGGTTGAATTCCAATATAACCACTCATAATTTTATTGATGCCCAATATTGGCATAATAATTACGAAGATGTCCTTAATGCATTCGAAGAGGCGGAAATAGTTGTATATACGAAAAATGGAAATATTTTAGGTTTTTGTGGTTTAGTTGATAATTATATAGCAGGTATGTTTGTTGATGAGAATGAAAGAAATCAAAATATAGGAACAAACCTATTACAATATCTTCAAAAAGAAAAAGAATACCTATCTCTAAAAGTATATAAAGAGAACAAAAAAGCAGTTAATTTTTATAAGAAAAACCACTTTAAAATTGAAGAGTTAAGTGAAGATGAAACTGGAAACGATGAATATACAATGTATTGGAAAAATAAAAATAAATTCGCTAAGCAAAGATAATTTTAACAATAATAAACAAAATACAAATAAAAAGATTACCGAGTAACATAGTTGGTTATATGTTCTTAAGACCTCTTTCGTCTAATGAAATTATAGTATAAAAAATAGCCACCAATTATTGTAGAATTTACTTATTCGTATAGATGTTTTTTACAAATTTTCTAGTTCTTTTGAAAACTATTCTTGACTTTTTTACAGTTTGATAGCACTTAAGTAAGACTAGATAATCCAATATATAGCTTCCATTAAAAGAGAGAGAAATTCAATCATATGAATTTCTCCCTCAATTTGTAGTTAGCACATTAGTCAAAGAGTATTATTAATTTATTTATTGAATATCAATTATTTTAGATTTTTTGTTAATAGAATTTAGTTTGGGAACTGATACATGTAGTACACCATTCTCAAAATCTGCTTTAATATTGTCCTCATCTCCATTTGGTAAATGATAATACCTACTTATTTGTGATTTTGATCTTTCTGTAAACACAGTGTTCCCATTATTATCTTTTTGTTCATTTTCATTACTTTGTATAACACTTAAGTACAGTGTATTCTCTTCATAAGTTAAATTAATATTTTCTTTATTGATACCAGGTAAATCAATATCAACAATATACTCGCTATTTGTTTCCCTTAAATCCGTTTTTGGAATAGCTGTATTAAAATATTTAAATAGCGAATTAAAATGATCATCAAATATTCTTGATGGTGAAAAGTCAAAAATATTTTTATTAAATGGTGTTAAGTTTGACATATAACTTCACTCCTTATTTAAATTTGTTTTATCATTTTGATAAACTTTAGAAAAATCTAAAAAAGGTAGTTTGTCATTTTCGACGTTTTTAAATATATCATTAGTTTTAATTTTACCATCTTTATATTGATTTATAGTTTCAACAATATCTTTTAAAAACAAGGTCAATCACCACTTATTATCAGTAATCTAATTGACTTAACGCAGTTAACAAATCTTTATCATTTTTTAATGCTTCATTATCAATTGTTCCATCTATTTGTATATATGGTATCAGTTGGTTTATTATAGATACTTTTTCATAATCTTTATGAATATTCTCTATAGCCTTTTGATAATCTTTAGTGATTTTAAGGTTTTTAGCTTTTTGTTTTGCATATGCCTTTTCTAATAAATTATATCGGTGAGATGAAACATGATTTTCTGAATCTGTAACTTCCAACACTGTTGGTGTTATTTGATTACCTAGAGCTTGGTGTCTTGAAAACTCCGTTGGAGACATATGACAAGACTTAGCTATTTGTTTGATTTTTTCATATTCCTTAGTTGTTATTTTAAATGTAATTGCCTTTTGATCGCTTCTAGTCATATACTACTCCACTTCTTAACTTATAATATCGAACAACCACGGAATATGTTTAGAAAAATTAGTGTCATTAATTTTCACACCACCTCCTAAAGTTGTTTGAGTTATCAAATGATAATTATTTGAATTATTTTTTCTCAATATTTTTCGATATATCTATAGCTTTTTTGTATGAATCCCACGTAAGTGGCGAAGAAAATTCAATAAATTTATTATTATTGGATTCTCTAGACAATAAATCAATGCTTTTTAACTCAGTAATTCGAGGTGAATAGTTAATGTAATAAGAAGTTTTTGGTTTATCTTTTAACATAATATCTACCTCCAGTTACTTAAAATTATCATTTGATAACTTTCAATTATTTTATAACATATTTTTTATTGTAATGCAACCATTTTCTAAAACTTTTTTTTAGTTATTCAAATTTTATCATCGCTATATATAACCTTCATATTATCAATGTGCTCACGATTAAATCAGTAATCAAAAACATGCGCATTCGGTATAAATAAAAACTTGATATTTATGGCTTATTAAAAGACTACTTTAATGCAATAAAAACCCCATCACACAAAATGACAGGGCAAGTAATAGATGTTTTAATATGAAAATTAAGCACAATATAAGCGCATATATAGTAATTCTACACTATTGATATTAAAACGAATAAAAACATCCCACTAATGTGAGGTGTGATAGAAACTTTTTTTACAATTGAATTAAATCGGGAGAAGTAACCAAATCTGAAATGGTTATAGTATATTTTTTAAAAATCCATAAGACTTACATTCAAAGCCATTAGATATATAAAACTTATGTGCATTTTCTCTATCTGATCTAATTCCACTATTCAATGTCATTGATTTACAGTTTAACTTATCAGCCAATCTTTCGGATTCTTTTAACAATAATGAACCCGACCCATTATTTCTAAAATTTGAATTGATAACAAAAGCCAATATACGCATGTATTCTCCACTGTTTTCATAGAACATCATCTTACACAAACCACTAAAACCAATAATTTTCTCATCTTCAAACAGTAATACCATATAATAATCTTTGTGATTATAAATCTTGGTTAATCGATGAATAAGTTCTTTACGTGTCGTTGGATACCCCAACTCATTAAATAATTGCAATAAATCATCGATTTGGTTAAAGTCTTTTTCTTCAAATAATCTTGTATATATTGTCATAATGCACCTACTTATTTGTAAAATACCATATGTGGTTTCGTATCTTTATAATAATTCATTCTATTTTCTAGTGTGCCAGTGTGTAACTCTAACTTATGTCCGTCAGGATCAATAAAGTAAATTGATTTTTTATCTCTTACATCTCTAGTACGTCCTTCTAATATATTCACGTTATTTATCTTGAGCCATCGATACCAACTATTATATTCGCTTTCATCTATAGTAAACGCAGTATGTGTGTATGAATATTGAATTTCATTTCGAGGAATGTCTTTTTCTTCATTTAATGCCACCCATAAACCTCCAATATCAAAATATGCAGTTGTTTCCCCACTTAGTAATAAGTCACCGCATAAAATGTCTTTATAAAAATATATAGATTCATTTAAATTACTAACGGAATAACATATATGATTGATAGATCTTATCATAATAATCCTCCTGAATTTTAGAATATTGAATTAGTTGATTATTAAATTTACGACATACTTGAACTCCTATTAAATAATATAACTTAAAGACACCCACAACCTAGTTTCCGAGTATATAGGGTTCTAAAATTTTATATATTAAGAACGACTTATACACATATACAAATTTACATCACAAAATTTTGTATTATTTCTTTAATTTATCCATACCTTTATCAATATACTTTGAATAGTCTTTACCACTTTTCTTTTTATACATATCGTTTGCTTTGTGTAATCCTTTTTCAAGTTGACCGTTTTTAACTAATTTATTAAAAGTGTTTTTAATTTTATTTTTCACAGGTATCTCCTCATGTTTTCTATAAGATTATATCAGTTCGAAATATACCCTATTACACATAAGAATAAACAATTGTGATTAGTATCTCAAATTATAATATATGTCACTCAAAATTCTAACATCTATAGAAATTTTTCTTTGTTAACATTATCACTCCTTATAAGAAAACCTCACGTAGTGTGAGGTAGGTTAGTTATTGTCCGTATTGTTGTTCGTAGTATTCTATTGCTTCTAGCACTTCTTCTTCGTCAGGACCTTCATATGTTCCATTTAAAATTTGTTGTTTCAATTGCATTTCTCCAGATGATAACCCAGTTCCTGTATTATTTCTCCAATCTTGTCCTTCTTGAATGTATGAATTATCACTAGGTATATCTTGTTGTTCTTGTGCCTCTGGGCTTACGCAACCACCTACAGTACAGAATGAGCCGTCTGGTTTGTAGTAACCCATTGCATCTCCTCCACCTTGTGCTTGAACATATTCATTACCTTCATTATCAACTAGACCATTTACATCTTCGCCATTTTTAAATTTTTGAGCCATTTCTTCTTTTGTTGGCGCTTGTTCTTGTGTAGTTTGTTCTGTTGAGTTCACTTCTTCGGTAGTCTGTTGTTCATTAGTTGTTACTTCTTCAGTAGATTGTTCTTCTGTTTTTGGTTCAGATTTTTTAGCAGACTCTTTTTTAGTTTTATCTTTGTCTGATTCTTTCTTTGGTTTATCTTTCTTAACTTCTTTTTTCGTTTCTTTAGTGTCATCCTTAGATGAACTTTCTTCTATTTTCTCTCCACACGCTGATAAAACTAATAAACTTGCGAATAATAAAACTAATAACTTTTTCATTCCACATTCCCCTTTAAATTTTTCAATAAAATATCAATTCTTATATATAATAATAAACCATTGTAAATAATTTTAAAGTGCTAAATTTAGTTTTCGCAAGTTTATATTATTATTAGTTTAAATACATAGCACATTTGTTCCCTGTACTTTTTGAATTGAACACATTCCAAGATTTCAGTTTTAGGATTTTGGTTGTAAAAGTGAATTGGTTGATTAATTCTGATTTCTTTAATGAACGTAGTTAAGAAAATTACCCCTTTAAATTTTATTTTTGATAATCGCTCTACTTTAATATATAACCACAATTGATTACTTTGTCACCTTATTCTAATTGAACTAATTTCTTATCATGTTCTATAAACATGTCAATTACATTACTAATTCTTTTGTACAAAGTTTCACCAGATATTTTCATCGTTTTAAAAATATATTTGTTAGTTTTATTTTCTAATTTTAGAATAATTATCCAATAGTCTTTTAAATCCTCAATCAGTTCGATATGTTCATCAATATAGCTGACTTTTTGTTTCATCTTTTTTAATTCATTTCCTTTATCCAGAGTTATCATATTAAGGAATGAATTACCTTGTACTTGTTTAGATAACAATTCATCTTGCTTAATTGTTTCTTTCATCCAGCTATAATCATTAATCATTTGAAATATTTCATGATGTTCATACATAATAACTCTCCTATCTATACAGTTTGTGCTAATCCCAGCTTAGTAGATCTATTATAATTCAAATTACATGAAACTAATTCCCCATTTTTCACACATACAACTTCCCATAAAGCATTACGAATAGCCTTAAACTGTGCTTTATTCATAGAACTTTTATCCCCAGTTATTTGTGCATTTATAAGCATGTATTGGTATTTAGTTGGAACTTTGTTTAATGCCATTTGTAAGTCTTTGCAATGCATATATGCCTCAATTTTAAGTCTTTCTAGCCTTTCTTTTCTTTCTATAATACTAATTGTTAAATCTTCAATTCTATATGATCCAATTCTTAATTGTCCGATCGTTTCATCTACATATGTTGTCGGCATCGTTAATGTGTACATATCATTTATTTCATCTTCAATTTCATTAATCAATTTTTGATAATAATATGGATTATATTTAGTAAATAACATATTATTTGAAATAAAACACTCCTTCATATTAAACACCATCTCTCATTTAATATTTTAAAATTATAGCACCCACATTTGTAGGTGCTATATTTGAATCTATACCTTTTTAATATCAGACCATGTTATCAAATCTTTTTCTTCTAAATATTCTACAACTTCAAACACTTCAACATCGTAATCCACATTTAATAATAGATTTCCTTTAAAATACGTTCCACCTAATGTAACTGAAAATTTTTCTATACCAGTAAATTGATTACGTCCACCACCTATTAATTTTCCAGCGATACTATTTTTGGCTGCTTCTTCAACTCTCTTTAACACCTCTTGTTCATCAATTTCATGAATAGGGTAATAATAATTCAAATTAAAACAAATATCAGATGTCTCTTTATTTATATATTTATTTGCTTCATCAAAAGCCCGTTGACCATATTCTGAAATAGGAAATACTCTACATTTATAAGTTGTTCTTATTTGTTTACGTTCTTTTTCTGCTTTTATTTTTTCGAATTTATTCATTATTTTTCCCCTCTCCAAATATAACTTTTCCAGTTGGTTTTTTAATACGCTGTGCTGCAAGATAAAAGGATAATTCAGGTTCTAACCAGACAGATTCATCCCAGTCTTTAGGAGCAAATTTAATAAAGAACTTTTTGCCATCTAATATTTCAGGAATATACTGAACGTATAAAACATTATTTGAAACCTTGTTTAATTCATTTTTCTTGTTTACCAATTCTTGATTTAACGTGTTAATTTTTTCTTTTATATTTTTTATATCATCTAATAATTCTGTTTTATACTCTTTTGCATACCTTAATTCTTTTTCATAATTTTCTCTTACTGTTTCCTTCAGCTCATCAGGTATTTCAACATATGCATATTCTTTAACTCGTATAATCTTTTCTAATTCAGATTTTCTTTTTATAAGTTGATCATATTCATCTGACTCTGGACTTTCCAATCTTTCTTCAACTAATTTTAATTCTTCGTATGGAGTTAAAGCAGTTATTAAATCAGTTTCCTGTTTAAATAATAATTCCATCACTTTATTAGTTTGAGTAAAAAATTCTGTTTCTTTATAAACCTTTTCGTCTTCTTTTTTCGTTCTTTTAAAAATATTGATATTCATATTATTACTCCCTTTTCTTTTTAATTTTTTTGTTAAACAATTATATATCCCCCCTAACGTATAGTTTTTATACCTATTTCTTGCCACAGAACACCCAATCACCGTTTTCCGAGAGAAAATTCTGACCCGTTTTGTGAAGGCGGGGGGATAAATTTTATTTTTTATTTTTAGAAAATTCTTTTATAATTTGTTTCACTTGTTCATAATCTTCCAAGGTTTTTGTTCTTTTTTTTATCACATGAGTTAGATATTTCGAACTAACATTATTTATATCTGTTGGAATACTTTTTAATATGTTGTGAGCAATCGTATATTGATAAGTTCGATACTTAGCCATAATTCACACCAAAATATAAGTATTAGATTTGTGATGTCTTATTGGTCTTACATATAATTCATGATCATATCTATCTATGTTCAACATACGATTTTTATTTCTATATTTCACCCAGCATGTACTATCTTCTAGAAGTTTATTCAACTCATTGATAAGGTAACCTATTATAATATCATCACCTCGAAGTTGTATTGTCATGTTGCCTACACTGTTATAGTTTGTCTTAATGTTGTAACCTCTTAACCACATGAATGTAGACTCCATATTTAAACGTGCTTGCAGCTTAGCCTGTCCTACTTTCGAAATACACCAATCACATGTGATGAAGTCAACCTCTAGATACTTATACTTCCCTTGTGTCATTGTGATGTGTACCATAGGTTTGTTGGTACGTTTTAAGACGTTATACTCTACATCATTTATCTTATGCTTCACTAGGCTAAATACCTTAGTGTTTGGTGATGTGTTACTACTATAGTTATGCGTTGATTGTGTCATTGTTATTATCCCCCTTAAGTGTTATCTATCTTTTATCCAATAATAGTCGGTGAAGTGAATTCTTTCTTTTTATCGTCATACTTATATACTTGTCTGTTGTCTATAACTCTGATGTTACCTATATCGTCTGAAACACAATAACGAGCTGTACCATCATTTAAAAGTGCTATACACACAATAGGTGCATATGTCGTTCTAGATATACTACCTAAATATCTAGCATATAAATTTGAAGGTGCGGGCATGATCTGTACAAAACTTCCTTCATCCATATTGTTATTAATTAAATTTGTATTTGTATTCATCTTTAATCCCTCCATTTTTTCATAAAGGTACACACTTTCATTTTGCATTGTGTACTGCGTACACAGTGAGTGTGTACCGTTCTATCCTTACTGCCACGTGCTTTTAAGTGCTATGGTACACAGAGTACACACTAATTTTTAAAAGGTATATATACTATATTGTTATCATGTGAATTCAAGTAACTTTTATACATATATATCATTTATAAAAAACTGTGTACTTTGTGTACTATTTTCTATAAACATTGATATGACGCTACTTATACGGTACACAATTTTGATTTTTTACTGTGTACCTGTTGTGTACTTTGTGTACCTTTTTACGATTCATCATAATATTCATTGTGTGACCGACTAAAATCAAAACCTAATTCTTTAATAATATTTTCATTGATTGCGTAGACCATATACCTTTGCTTTTTGTACTTAACCTGTTTTTGAAGTCTGTCACCATTGTTTATTAAATAATTACGACTATCCCATTCTTTAACGGTTGATGTTAATTCATGTCCTAGTATATTTTTTAGCGTTTCACTTTGAATACCTAACATTGATTTTTTATAAATTCCTTTGAGTTCACCTTTACAATAGTTGTCGTAATCATCACCGATAATATTATTTGTATTAGCTTGCATGTACTCTAATACATCAATTAATAGCTGCTTAGGTTTATCTATACTTTTATTATTTTCTTTCATGCTCTCATATGCTATATTCACTATTTTGTATGGATCGTGTTCAAAGTATTCGATATCGTTTAATATTTCGCCTGCAGTTTGCAATAAAGCAAAGGCACGTCCTAAACGTTGCATAACTTCATTATCTTGTGCTTTTTCAACAAATAGTTTTTCATGACTTCTAAATATTTTTTTATAATTATCTTTATATTTGTTATATTGTTCAATAAATGCCAAACCTAATTGACCATAATTATTTTCTATACCGTCATATATAACTCTTAAATTCACATCTTCATTAAACGGATTTTCTTGTAACGTAATCACTCTAGCACTTATGCCTGCTTTTTCTTGACCATACTCAACGATTGATGTTTCCCCCGTTGAAATTAAAATATTTTGCCATGTCTTTTCTACATCGATACTGTGGATATTCCCACGTCCTTTAGATCGTCCACCACTAAATTGATATACAATATCTGCTAACTGATAATGAGGTGCTTTTCTTGTATCGTCATAAATCAATGGAAAACTATTCATGATTCCAGCTTTACGCTCTAAATTTACTTTTGTTGTATTCCATTCACTAATAAGGTTTTTGGTACCCCATACGCTACTAGCAACCTTTATTGCAGTTGTCTTGCCTGTACTGGTCTTACTTGCCATATCCACTATAAAAGGCTCTACATTAAAATCATGTAGTAGTATCGAGCCTAATGAAGCATATACAAACATCATAGCCATTGGACTGTTCCTGATCTCATTGAAAACAGTATTTGAATATTCTTTTAAAGTACCTTTAGTTTTAAAGGCTTCAGCAAGTCTTTTATAACCTTCTTCATGTATGATAAGTTCCACATCATTATTAATTAAAGGGTGTATAAAATGACCTTTAACATGTCCTAGCCTACTGACAGTTTTATTAGTTGGTAGATTATTTAATCTCATATACATACTGATGAATTGCACTAATTCAGAACGATTATTTGAATCTACATCTAAACCTTTACTTGCTAAATTTATAATGTTTTTAGCATCTGCGATTTCTAACGCCTGCACAGGAAATTTAGTCACTTCATTTGATTTTAAATAACTCATTTCATAACTCACAATTAAACTTTCAATATCTTTAAAACATTTAGAAATGAAAGGTGGCGTAGATGTTATAAGGATTGGTACAATTTGCTTATCATCACCACGTCCTTTTTCTACCATTTTGTATAGCCAACTATTTTCACCAATTTTATAGTTATCTGGTATTTTTCTGCTTTCTTCTTCATTCAATATGATGTCAAAATCGGCGTTAGCACTTTTATATTTTGGATCATATACATTTTTACAATCAGCTATTGCTTTTTCTATACTCATTTGACCGTACGTTTTAGCACCTCTTAACTCGTCCCACTTCTCACGCATTAAGTCTGATGTTCTAAATATTCTATCCATCTGAAAAGCGTTATTTTGTGTGTAAAAAGCCAAATCATTTAGTAATGATAAATCAGCCTGTGATTGTGACTCGAATAAATCTTGCCACCCACCACTCATTAATTTACTTAATCTTTCAGCACCTTTACTTCTGGCCATTAATTGTATTACTTCGTTATCATCAAGATTAGCTGGTGTTATATCATAATTTATGACGTCATTAGTAATGACCTCACGTTTAAAATATCGTTCTACTAATGAATTGATATATGATTGATCGCTTGAAATTTCTCTTGTGATACCGTCATTCACGCCAGTAAAAGTCATGAATCTACCACGATCATAAATTTCTATACTCTCAATTTCGTTTTTATTACCAGATTCATCTGGCAACTTACCTTTAAAATAAGCATGTACACCTGTTCCAGATGGTGATACTTCCCACCATGTCTTTTCCATTACTTCTTTAGCGATATCCGTCAATGGCTCGTATGTTTCACTATCTATGTGGACGTTATCCAAATCTACTACGGTATAATCATCGTCTTTAGTTAGGACGAAGCCCACGCCATCATATTTATCGTATTCATCGAGTTCTTGAATAGACTTATCAAAATTAGACCATGTGTGTGATTTAACTGATGATGCTTTTAATCCAATTAATTGATATGGCACTTTTCCATATTCATCTTTATCTTTTAATTTTTCTGCCCTCCACATAACCCATTGTTCTAGGTGAGCCATTTCTGTTGGTACATTCTCGGTATTTACTTTTAAAATCTTTTCCTTTGTTGTGATTGCCACTATGACACCACCTCACTTCTATGTTAAAATTAGAATACATATAAATTTTTAATTATTTGTTGCCTTTTGTTGATTGCCGTCAACATTAGGCTTTTTTAATTCTTGAACAGTTATATACAGATAAAAAAGCATAGAACCGAAAAGAATGGCGAAGTATATCGCATCAAGTGTGTTTACTCCTTTAACAATCAGTAGCATTCCACTAATAATTATGAACAACATTAGAAAAAATTCTCTCATTTACTCCACCTCTTTCAGCTTATTTATTTCTGAATCTAACTCTGCGATTAAATCATCCATTTCCTTTTTGTAAGTCTGTAGTAAAGTAACTGATTGATTAAGTTTGATACGTTGCTCTAAATAACCACACCCATGTTTCATAACATCAGCTTTTGTTTTTAGTTCTTCAACTTCGAAGTAATCTTCTAATAACCAATAATTCGATTGAATTAAATCTTCCATTTTATTTTGTAGCACGTCCATATGACATTTTAAGTTTTTAATTTCCCACAAGTTATTATTCATTTTATTCAGCCTCCATCTCAATATTTCCAGCTATTCGATCTAATGCCCACTCAAGTATTCCAATCATCTGATCTTTGCGATTCGTTTCGTGCCTTACTTCACCGTTTATGTTAACCACACTACACTCATATAATTCTTTTTTATCTTTTAATACGTTTTTAAATGACACTGTCACATCATCTAATATTTTAAATTCTTCACTCTCACAATCTAATTCACATAAAATGTTTAATAATTTCTCTCTAAAAAGTCTTATTGCATTCTCTATAACCTGTGTTTCATTTAGTCCGGTTTCTGTAATAATGTTATAGCTTAGTGTAATATCCTCACTATGATTAATTACTTTATCGATATTTTTTAATACTTTTGATAATTGTTTTCTTTGTTTAGTTTTCATATTTAAGCCCTCCTATGACCCAATTTTAATTTCATTACTAAATAATTCATCTAGTGTCATACCATATAACTCTGATAAAATCTTGCCTTCTTCGATAGTAAACCCAGCTTTGCCCGATTCCTTCAACTGAAATCTCTGTGGAGATATCCCTAATTTTTTTGCAACAAATGCTTGTGATTGTTTTGCTTCATTTCTAACAATGTAAATATTCCAATTCTTTGTCATGTCAATTCCTCCTTCTTATTTTTTTATTAACTAAACCTTTTATGATTCAAAAGTGTATAAATTCAATTCATTTGAATCATTAAAGTCACTATAACAGATTCCAAAAAATTAAGCAAGTTTTGATTTATATTTAATTCATTTGATTCATATTAAAACTAATGCATTTGATTCGTTTAAATGTTACTATGTATACGAGGTGAAAATAATGTGTAAATTAAACCAAGAAGAAATAATTAATTTAGGCAAGTTTTTGAAAAAGTTAAGGAATAACAAAAAGAAAACAACAAGAGAAGTAGCTGAATTTATGTCATATTCACAAGGTCATATAAGTGGTATTGAGAATGGTAAAAGAGGCACTCCTTCCGAAACATATATTGAAGATGTAATTACATTTTTATCCGATACGTTCGAAGAATATAATTTTAATGTCGATCAATTAAAAGAAGTTACTAATAACAAAATTCAGCTGTTAAAAACTAATGTAAATGAGAAAAGTAAAAATAATTCTATGCTTGGCAGTTTTACTGATAATGGCGAAGCACCTAATATTATGTATATGGAGAACAATTTAGGTTTAAAAGAAAACACTTATTTTAGCATTCCAATTAATGATTTAAATTTTCATTTAAACGATATATCTAATTCCAAATATTATCGCAAACTAAAACTTACAGACATAGATAGAAAACATATAAATGACTATATAAACAACTACCTTATAAATAAAATTCGTATACAATTAGAAAATGTTCAAAGTTTATATAAGCAAAACCTTTTAGATGAAAAGACACATTCTAAATATTCTAAGGAACTTAAAGAGTTAATTAAAAAACTAGAAAATCCTAATGACCTTAAATATTAAAGAGGTGATACTTATTGAATCACGATTTAAAAATTTCACACAACATATATAAAGATGCTAAACGTGGTACTTACTACTTCCGTATCAAATACTATGATGAAACAAATACACGACAAGAAATAAGGCGAAGTGGCTTTTCGCAGCGTAAAGAGGCAGTTAAGAAGTGCAATGAACTATTAGATGAATTAGAGGGAATAGGCAATATTGACACGTTGCCATTTGATGAATTGGTACAAGAATATGCTGATTGGTATTCAGCAAGACGTAAGCAGTCTAGCTATAAGGCACTAATGACACACGTTAATAATCATCTACTACCACACTTCAAGAAAACAGACGTATATCAACTTGATACAAAAGCAATAATGAAATTTCAAAACAAGAAATTAAAAGAGGGACACTCTGGGGAATATTTAAAGAAAATGCATGTATTTCTTGTATCTATTCTTAACCATGCTATGAAGTATCACGGTCTAAAACAAAATGTAGCATCTCTTGTAGGTAATTTTGAGATAGAATCAAACAAACGATTGAACTATTGGACTGTTGAACAATTTAATGAGTTTGTGGAAGTATTACCAACTATTCAACAAAAACTTTTCTTTAAACTGTTATTTTATAGTGGGGCTAGAAAAGGCGAAATAAGGGCTATTACATGGCGTGATATTAACTTTAGTGATAACTATATCCACATAGATAAAACGGACTATCACGGCACTGTAACAACGCCTAAAACTAAAGCAGCGATACGTGATATTTATTTGCCACAACATGCCATGGACGACTTAACAGAATATCAGTCATGGTATAAGAACAATAATATTTATAAAGATGATTATGTATTATTTGGAACGTTCTTTAAGTCATTCAGTGAATCTACCATTGATAGATGGTTTACAACTGCACTTAAAGTACTAGATGACAACTTACCAGAAGAGCAAACATTCCCACGTATTGTTATCCATGAATTAAGGCATAGCCACGCATCACATTTAATTAATCATGGTGCTAATATAATGATAATAGCCCAGAGATTAGGACATGCTGATACAACTGAAGTAATGAATAGATACGGGCATTTATACCCAAGTACACAAAAAGAAATAGTGAAATATTTATGAGGTGAACTAGATGTTTGAAACCGGAAATACTATAATACAAAATTATATACCAACGTCATCATTTACGTGGATTGATTTAATATACTCTATTGGTACTCCACTTGCTACGCTTGGAATCGGTATATTTACTATATACACTACATTTAAGACTTTCAGTCGGACAATGTTAGATAATCTTGATTCAAAATCAGAGTGGAGAAAGACATTATTTTTAATAGCTGGAAAAGAAGAAATAAAAATTGGTGATGTACATCAATTACGTGCAGCTTTAAGATATACAGAAAAAGAGAATCCACAAACTTATTTTGATCGTATGAACGTCATAATGATTAAATATTGCAAGTATCTAATATTCGAATTCAATAAAAGTCAAAATATTTCTCGTTTAACTTTAAATAGTCAGGAATCTATAAGATTATTTGCTAGGTATTTATTAAAAGACCATTGGGAAAAGAATCAAAATAAAAAATTCATTTTCAAAAATAAAGATAATGAATTAAAATTATGTATTTTTACACTAGAAGAATTTAATATATTAAATAAATTCGTTGATTTAGGCAGTAACTGTAAAGAAGAAATTTATATAAAATTAAATGATGAATTAGATAAAAGATTAAAACCTTATCAAAGTAGTAACTCAACACCCTAAAATAAAGGGTGTTTTTTTATGTACTGGGGCAATACTGGGGCAATACTGGGGCAACTAAAATAAAAAGCCCATAACCACAAGGGTTATAGGCTATACAATGGAGACGGCGGGAGTTGAACCCGCGTCCAGAGATCCTGATACAAATGTTTCTACGTGTGTAGTCTAGTCGTTAAGGTTTCGCGTTGTCTCAGGGGACTGACACCCGAAGACAATGCTAGCTTGATTAATCTCTTCTCGTCAGACTTCAAACGGCAGTGACGAGCGTATCCTACTTAAGTTGAATCACGTTAACGGCACATAGGCGATGCGGTTAGGTGATGCAGAGTGCTATTACGCAGCTACTGCTAAATTATCTTGTTTGCCAGTTATTATAACTGTTGTGTTGATGACGAAGACAACCCTCCGACACGCTTCATAAGCTCGGGGACCCCTGTCGAATCCGTAACGTCCCCTCAATAAGAAATATACTTCCTTTTAACAGAAGTATATTTAATCTTAACAATTTTTGATTGATTTTTCAATACAAATTACTTAATATCGTTGTTTCATTGCTCTTTCAACGTCACGTTTTGCTTCTTTTGCTTTTAATGCATGTCGCTTATCATAGTCACGTTTACCTTTAGCTACTCCTAAAAGAACTTTGCAGTAACCATTTTTAATGTAGAGTTTAAGTGGGATTAATGCATACCCTTTTTCTCTTGTAATACCAAAGAGTTTATCGATTTCTTTTCTTTTTAAAAGTAATTTACGGTTTCTCAATGGATCATGATTAAATCGGTTACCTTCTTCATATGGCGCGATATGCATGTTATATACATACATTTCTCCATTAAATACACGCGCATATGAATCTTTTAAGTTTGCACTACCTCGGCGAATGGATTTGATTTCAGTACCTTGAAGTACAATACCCGCTTCAACCGTATCTTCTATTGTGTAATCATGGCTTGCTTTACGATTTTGTGCTAATGGTTTACTTTGAACTTTTGGCACATCCATCACCTACTTTCTATTTTTTCTTTCGTCTTGCTTTGTTTTTCACAGCTTTTGCTTTGTAATAAGGCTTTTTATCTTTCTTACCTTGTTTACCTTGATTGCCGCCTTGTTTACCTTTAGCTCTACCTTTTTTATGCTTATTAGGTTTATCTTGTTCTTTAGCTGTACCACGTTTTTTAGCTTTGATTGTTTTTTCTCTTGCTAAACGTTCTCTATTCTTTTCAGCTATTGGCATACCAACAATTTGAAAATCAATCATACGCTCATCAACGTTAACATTAATTACTTTAACTTCGACTTTGTCACCAATTCTAAATACTTTAGCTTGGCGCTCACCTATAATTGCCATATTACGCTCATCAAAGTTGTAGTAGTCATCTGTTAAGTTAGAGATATGAACCATACCTTCAATTGTGTTCTCTAGCTCTACAAACATACCAAAGTTCGCTACTGAACTGATAATACCTGTAAACACTTCTCCAACGTGTTGAATCATATACTCTGACTTCTTCAAGTCATCTGTATCACGTTCAGCGTCAATTGCTCTACGCTCACGTTTAGAAGTATGGTCAGCGATATCTGGCAACATTTCTTCCCAATGTCTAATTTGTTTACTGTTCATAGATTTTTCAATTAAATATTTACGAATTAATCTATGCACGATCAAGTCAGGATATCTTCTGATTGGCGATGTGAAATGTGTATAGTAATCCGCTGACAAACCAAAGTGACCTAAATTATCTTCGCTATATCTAGCTTGTTGCATACTTCTTAACATTAAAGTAGAAATAACCATTTCTTCTTTCTGTCCAGCAACTTCTTCTACAATTTTCTGTAATGTTGCAGGGTGTATGTCTTCACTTGAACCTTTAACAGCAAGTCCAAAGTTTGAAATAAATTCAAAGAATTGGTTTAATCTTTCTGCTTTTGGATTCTCATGGACACGATAGATAAATGGCACTTCGAGTTTACTAAAGTGTTCAGCAATTGTTTCGTTAGCAGATAACATAAAGCTTTCGATTAATCGCTCTGCATCATTTCTTTCTCTGACTTTAATGTCTGTAGGTATACCATCTTCATCTACCAATACTTGTGCTTCTTTAATATCAAAATCAATTTCCCCACGTCTTTTACGTTTAGCGATTAATTGTTTTGATAGTTGTTGTGCTAAATCAAGCATTGGTGTAATTTCTGAATACTTTTCACGAATTTCTTGATTGTCATTTTCAATAATGGCATTTACATCTGAGTAGGTCATTCTATAATCTGAGTGAATAACACTTTCAAAGATATCATGTCTAATGACTTCACCTTGTTGGTCTATTTCCATTCTACAACTCAATGTTAATCTATCTTCATGAGGATTTAATGAACAAATACCATTACTTAATCTATGCGGAATCATAGGGATTACTCTATCGACAAGATATACACTTGTAGCTCTGTCATAAGCTTCTTTGTCTAACTCACTATTTTCTGTTACATAGTAGCTGACATCAGCAATGCTAACTGTAAGTTCTGTTAAACCATTGTCTAAAGCTTTTACAGAGACAGCGTCATCTAAATCTTTCGCATCTGCACCATCTATCGTGATTGTAAGTTCGTCTCTTAAATCTCTTCTACCTTTAATTTCGTCTGGACTAATTTGATCTGGTACATTTTCAGCTTCTTGAATAACATTATCAGGAAATTCAATATTAATACCATGTTGATATATGATAGATAAAATATCGACACCTGGATCATTCTTATGACCTAGAATCGCTTTAACATGACCTTCTGGATTATGCGTACCATCAGCATATTCTGTAATTTCTACTAGTACTTTGTGACCTTCAATTGCACCAAGATTTTTACCTTTAGGAATAAAGATATCTTGTGTAATACGTTTGTCATCTGGTAATACGAAACCGAAATGTTTCGCTTCTGTATAAGTACCAACGACTTGCGTAATATTACGTGTCGTAATTGCTTTAACTCTACCTTCAATCTTACCTTTATGATCTCCACGAGATGGCACAACTTCTACTAATACTTCATCGCCATCCATCGCTTTATTAATCTGATTAGGTGGGATAAAGATGTCTTCTATTGTGTCATCTTCAGGTCTTAAAAAGGCAAATCCTTTTTTGTGCTGACTCAAAGTACCTTTTACAAGGTCTGATTTGTTATTTTTCTTCTTATATCTATCCGTTTTTGTTCTTTCTAGTTGACCCGTCTGTTCTAAATCAACTAGAACTTTAATTAATTCTTTAAATGAATCAGCATTACTAAGTCCCATTACATCTTGAAATTCACTTACTGTCATAGGACTGTATTCTTTATCATTGATGATTTCTTCAACTTCTTCTCTTAGATTCATAGTGGGCCTCCTTTCTCGTTTATATTATGTGTGTTACTCGGACCAATCTAATGATTCTAAGAATTGATATACGTCTTCAAATACTTGTTCTTTTTCTTGTCCGATTGTTATAACATGACCAGATTCTTCATACCATTTAATATTTTTGTCATCAGAAGATGATTCATTATAAATAATATTAGCTGAATCAGGGTTAATCATTTCATCTAGTTTACCTTGTACAACAAACAATGGATCAAATACTTCGTCTACTTGATTTCTCACACCTTGAATTGTTTCTTGTAAATCTTTCAAAGTATTCGTAGGATGAAAATGTTTCATTTCTTCTTCAATTTGTTCAGGTGTTTTGCCTTCATACTTTTTAAATTCTCTAGCATAATCTAATACACCTTCAAACATCGTGCCTTCAGTTTTTATATACATAGGTGAGCACATAGTTACAATACCTTTTACATCTCTGTTTAAACTTAATTTTAAACTAAAGACGCCACCTAATGATAATCCAGCTACTGCTATTTCATTATATCCTTTTTCTTCTAAAAAATCATATGCATCTAAACAGTCTTTAAACCATACATATGGACTTGATTCCAATATCTCTTCTGGTGGTCTACCATGACCTTCATAATGTGGAGCATATGATGTATACCCTTTTTTCTGTAAGTAACGTCCTAATTGTCTAACATCTGATGAATTACCTGTAAATCCATGTAAAAGTAATACTGCTCTTTTTCCTTCTTCAAAAAAGAAAGGTTTAGGTAATTGAATTCTCATGAATGACCATCCTTTAACATAATCTAGTTCTATTGTATCGTTTTTTTACTTGTATATAAATAAAAAAGTCCGACAATACAGTCGGACCACTACATTTTGAAGTAAGTAATTGCTAACATTAATAAGAAAAATAAAATTGCTAAAATAATTGTAACTCTGTGTAAAATTAAATCTATTCCACGTTGTTTTTGTTTTCCAAATAATTGTTCTGCTCCGCCACTAATTGCACCAGATAAACCAGTACTCTTACCTTCTTGAAGTAATACGACGGTAATCAATGCAATACAAACGATGATTAATAAGACGATTAAAAATGTATGCATGGACTCGGTCCTCCTGTCTATTATAACAGTAGCATTATAGCATATTTACAATATGCACTCAAGTTTTCGTTAATGATACTCAACCGATATACCTAACGATGCTAACATTTCAAAATATGTTGGGCAAGTCTTTGATACACATGAAGGATCTAATAATTTAATCCCATCAACTTTAGTACCCATTAGACTTAATGACATTGCAACACGGTGATCATCATAAGTATCTAATGTTGCTGCCTTTACATCACCCGGTGTGATAGTCCAACCATCTTGATGTTCAGTAACTTCAATACCTAATTTTGTTAAACTTTCTGTTAATGCAGTTACACGATTACATTCATGATGACGTATATGTTCTACACCTGTAATTGTAATTGGACCATCAGCAAATACAGCTAAACTACCAATTGTTAAAGCTTGGTCTGAGCAAGCATTCATATCAATTGTTAAGTTCCCTTTTAATTGTTCAGGACCAGAAATCACAACATAATCAGTACCTTTTTCAACAGTTGCACCCATTTTTTCAAGAATATCGACAACTTCTAAATCAGGTTGATAACTTTCCATATTTAAATGATTAATTTTAATCGTAGACTTATTAAGTGCTGCTAATGCCATGAAATAGCATGCTGTTGATAAGTCAGCTTCTAATGGTAGAGTAGCCGCTTCATACTCACCTTGTTCTACTTTCATATGTGTATAATCATCTGATACATCTACATGTATGCCAAATTGTTTCATCATTTCAATTGTAATATCCACATAGGCGCTTTGAACAATCTTAGTCGTAAGTTCAATTTCAGTTAGTTTGTTAAATAAAGGTGCTGCCATTAATAAACCACTTATAAATTGACTTGATTGATTACCAGCAATTGAAACTTTTCCGCCCGTTTCTGGTGCACCTTTGATTGTCACAGGTAACTGACCTTCCTTTTCAAGATACGTTAGTTTAACACCTAATTGTTTTAACGCATCGTGTAAAGTCTTATGAGGTCTACCAGCAAGTTGTTCAGTTGAAGTAATTGTGATTTCACTTTTCTCTTGAGTACCTAAAATACCTGGTAAGAATCGAGCAGTTGTACCAGCAGAACCAATAAATACTTGTTGTTTCTCAGGCAACTCTGAACGATTAATACCCGTAATATGAAGCTCGTCTCCCACAACTTCAACAGTAGCACCTAGTTGTTTAATTGTTTCCATACACCAGTATGTGTCATCACTCTTTAAGTATCCAGATAATTTAGAAGTACCCTTACTAAAACCAGCCAAAATAAAAGCACGATTTGTCACACTCTTACTACCTGGAATCATGACTTCTTTATTGAATGCTTTTTTAATAGGATGAAGAGATAATTGATCCACACCATCTAAACTAGACCAAGGTGATTTTGCACTTTTTAAATTAATCGTCATTATGATCCTCCTATAAAATTCATTGCCTCTATTATAGAACATTTTCAAATAGAATGAAATGATAAAATATTATTGATTTAAAGCGTTAAAGAATTTATTTGGTGATGTGGGAGATGGGAGGTATATAGTGTGTAGATTTAATTGTGAAGTGTAGGAACTATTGGCTTTATCGGTGAGAGGATACGATTTGGAGGATCTCTTGGCTTAAGTCAGGCGTTAAGCCAAGACTTGGGCTATCTCTTGGCTTTATTCAGGAGTTAAGCTTCGACTTGGATGATTTTTAAGTAATCAAAAGTGCTCATTCCTATATAATCATTTTAAATTTTGAAATGATGTGAGTTTACTGCCTCTTTAACTCACATCTTCAGCAACTTTTCCCAACCACTCCAACCTTCCTCTATCCATTTTCTCTATCAAACTATAACCTGCCTTACCTACCAAAATTTCTATTACAACTATAAAAAGCCCAAAAGATGTGACGACATCTTTTGGGCTTTATGTGAACCATTTTATTTATATGCTCAATTATTTTGATAAGTTATAGAAAGCTTTGATTCCTTCAAATTTACCTGTTTCGAATAATTCGTCTTCGATACGTAATAATTGGTTGTATTTAGCAATACGGTCAGTTCTTGATAATGAACCTGTTTTGATTTGGCCAGCGTTAGTTGCAACTGCGATATCAGAGATTGTAGTATCTTCTGTTTCACCTGAACGGTGTGATACAACTGCAGTGTAACCAGCTTTTTGAGCCATTTCAATTGCTTCGAATGTTTCAGTTAATGTACCGATTTGGTTAACTTTGATTAAGATTGAGTTACCGATACCTTTTTCGATACCTTCAGATAATTTTTCAGTGTTTGTTACGAATAAATCGTCACCTACTAATTGTACGCGGTCGCCGATACGGTCAGTAAGAAGTTTCCAGCCGTCCCAGTCATTTTCATCCATACCATCTTCGATAGTGATGATTGGGTATTTGTTTACTAATTCTTCAAGGAAGTCTACTTGTTCTTCAGAAGAACGTTTAGCACCATTTTCACCTTCGAATTTAGCATAATCATATACGCCGTTTTCGTAGAATTCTGATGCTGCACAGTCGAATCCTAAGAATACATCTTTACCTGGTTCTAAACCAACTGCTTTGATTGCTTCTAAAATTGTTTCAACACCGTCTTCAGTACCTTCAAATTTAGGAGCGAAACCACCTTCGTCACCTACTGCAGTTACTAAACCACGAGATTTTAAGATTTTAGCTAAGTTATGGAAGATTTCTGCTCCCCAACGTAAAGCTTCTTTGAATGATTCAGCACCTACTGGTAAAATCATGAACTCTTGGAATGCGATTGGTGCATCTGAGTGAGAGCCACCGTTAACAATGTTCATCATTGGTACTGGTAATTGAACACCGTTGAATCCACCAAGATATTTGTATAATGGTTGACCTAAGAAGTCAGCTGCAGCACGAGCTACTGCGATAGAAACACCTAAGATAGCATTAGCACCTAATTTAGCTTTGTTTGGTGTACCGTCTAAAGCGATCATTAATTTGTCGATAGAAACTTGTTCTAATACTGAGAATTCACCTTCAATGATTTCAGGTGCAATGATTTCGTTAACGTTTTCTACAGCTTTAAGAACACCTTTACCTAAGTAACGTTCTTTGTCTCCGTCACGTAATTCTACTGCTTCATATTCACCTGTTGAAGCACCTGATGGTACTAAAGCTCTACCAAAAGCACCGCTTTCAGTTAATACTTCTACTTCTACTGTTGGATTACCACGAGAGTCTAATACTTCGCGTGCATAAATATCTGTAATAATTGGCATAATTAAAACTCCTTTATAAATTTATAATTTATTATTTAATTAATGATTCACCAGTCATATCTTCTGGTTTTTCTACTCCAAGTAAATCTATAAGTGTTGGTGCTAAGTCTGCTAAGCGACCTCCACTTCTTACTTCTACCCCTTCTTTTGTCACAATAACAGGAACTGGGTTTGTTGTATGAGTTGTCATAGGTGATTCGTTATCTGTTAACACTTCATCAGAGTTACCATGGTCTGCTGTAATGATAGCTGTACCATTCATTGATAAAATTTTATCAACAACTTCACCTAAACATTCATCCACTGCTTCAATTGCTTTAATTGTTGGTTCAAGCATACCACTATGACCAACCATATCAGGGTTCGCAAAGTTTAAGATAATTAAATCTAAATCACCTTTATCTAACTCACTGATTAAAGCATCTTTTACTTCATATGCACTCATTTCAGGTTTCAAGTCGTATGTTGCGACTTTTGGTGAATCGATTAATACTCTTCTTTCACCTTTAAACTCTGCATGATTACCACCACTCATGAAATAAGTAACATGAGGGAATTTTTCTGTTTCAGCAATTCTTAATTGATTTAAATTATTTTTCTCAGCTACTTCACCGATTGTATTTTTAATATCAACTGGTTTAAAAGCAACTTCGGCAATAACATCATCACTATAGTTTGTAAAAGTAACAAAGAATAAATCATCAAGTTTACGTTTAATTTCAAAACCTTCGAATTTTTCATTTGTATATACTTGACTAAGTTGTGCTGCTCTATCTGGACGGAAGTTAAAGAATATCATAGCGTCATGGCTATTTACGCCAGTGTTTTCCACACCTTTTTCTTCGTCTTTAACGATAAATGGAACAACAAATTCATCTGTTAGACCTTCTTGATAATTAGCTTCTACACCTTCAACTGCAGTTGCATATACAGGTCCAACGCCATTAGACATTGCATCATAAGCTTTCTCTTCACGATCCCAACGTTTATCTCTATCCATAGCGTAATAACGACCAGAAATAGAAGCGAATTGACCAATACCTAGCTCTTTAAATTTATTTTCAGTTTCTTCAATATATTTAAGTGCTGATTTTTGATCAACGTCACGTCCGTCTAAGAATCCGTGAACATAAACTTTTTTAACACCTTGTTTTTTGGCTAATTCTAATAATGCAAATAGATGTTTGTAGTGACTGTGAACACCACCATCTGATAGAAGTCCCATTAAATGTAGCGTTGAATCATTTTTTACAACGTGATCCATTGCTTGTTTAAGTGCCTCAATTTCAAAGAAATCGCCATCTTCAATTGATTTATTGATTCTAGTTAAACTTTGATAAACAATTCTTCCTGCACCAATGTTTAAGTGACCTACTTCAGAGTTACCCATTTGACCTTCTGGTAGACCTACATCTAAACCACATGCTGATAATTCGTTATGTGGATATTTGTTGTAATATCTATCAAAATTTGGTTTGTTGGCTTGTTTTACCGCATTACCATGCTCTTCTTCACGATTAGCAAAACCATCAAGAATGATAAGTGCTGTTGGTTGTTTAGCCATTATTTAGCACCTTCTAATAATGCTACGAATGAATCAACTTTTAATGAAGCGCCGCCAACTAATGCGCCATCGATATCTGATTGAGCCATATATTCTTTAATATTTTCTGGTTTAACACTACCACCGTATTGTACACGTAAAGCATCAGCAGCTTCTTGAGAGAAAGCACCTGCAACAACGTTACGTACGTGTGCACACATTTGGTTAGCATCTTCAGAAGTAGAAGATTTACCAGTACCAATTGCCCAGATAGGTTCATAAGCGATTACTGTCGCTTTAACTTGATCTTCTGTGAAGCCTTTAAGTGCTGCTTCAACTTGACCACCTACTACTGATTCAGCTTTACCTGCTTCTCTTTCTTCTAATGTTTCACCAACACAAATAATTGGTGTCATATTATGAGAAAATACAGCTAATGCTTTTTTATTAACATCTTCGTCAGTTTCGTGGAAGTATTCACGACGTTCAGAATGTCCTAAAACGACATACTTAACACCTAAATCTTCAAGTGCTGCTGGAGATGTTTCACCAGTGAAAGCACCATTATCTTCAAAGTATGCATTTTGCGCACCAATTTGTAAGCCTTGTGCTACGCCTTCTTTAGTTAAGTTAACAAGTGCATCTAATTGTAAAGTTGGTGCACAAATTACTGAATCTACCTCATTAGTATCTGGTAATGCTGGAAATTCATTAACAAAGTCTTTTGCTTCTTGAACTGTTTTATTCATTTTCCAGTTACCTGCGATAATTGGTTTTCTCATGATATATAAACTCCTTTTATGATTATTTTTCAGAAATTGCTTCGATACCTGGTAATGCTTTACCTTCTAGATATTCTAGAGAAGCTCCGCCACCTGTAGAAATGTGTGTAAAATCATCAGCAAATCCTAAGTCCATCGCTGCTGCAGCTGAATCTCCACCACCGATAATTGTTGTAGCATCTTTTAAGTTAGCGATTGCTTTACATACGCCAATTGTACCTTGTGCAAAGTTACTAAATTCGAATACGCCCATTGGACCATTCCAAACAACTGTATTTGAACCTTGTAGAGCTTCACTAAATACTTCAACTGATTTAGGACCGATATCCATTGCTTCTTGATCAGTAGGAATTTCATCAGCAGAAACAACTGTAATTTCAGCGTCATTTGAAAATTCTTTAGCTACTTTACAATCAACCGGTAAAATAATTTTATCGCCAGCACGTTCAAGTAAATCTTTAGCAAAATCTACTTTGTCTTCTTCAAGAAGTGATAAGCCGATTTCTTTACCTTGTGCTTTGAAGAATGTATAAGCCATTCCTCCACCGATGATAACTTTATCAGCAATTGTTAATAAGTTTTCAATAACACCAATTTTATCAGACACTTTCGCGCCACCTAAAATTGCTACTAAAGGACGTTCAGGTTCACTTACAACGCCACCGATAAATTTGATTTCTTTATCCATTAAGAAACCTGATGCTGTTTCAATATTAGATGCAATACCTACGTTAGACGCATGTTCACGGTGTGCTGTACCGAATGCATCATTGATAAATACATCACCTAATGAAGCCCAGTATTTACCTAATTCAGGGTCATTTTTAGATTCTTTTTTACCATCAACATCTTCGAAACGTGTATTTTCAAATACTAATACATCGCCTTCAGATAATCCGTCGATTGCACTTTCTAACGCTTCACCACGAGTTTCTGGTACAAATGTTACTTCTTTATTTAATAATTCACTTAAGCGTTCTGCTACTGGTTTAAGTGACAATCCTTGTTTATCTTCTTCAGTTTTCACTTTACCTAAATGTGAGAATAAAATAACTTTACCGCCTTGTTCGATAATGTATTTTATTGTAGGAAGCGCTTGAACGATTCTGTTATCGTTTGTAATTGCACCATCTTTCATTGGTACATTAAAATCTGCTCTTACAAGTACTTTTTTACCTTTTAATTCTACGTCTTTAACATTCTTCTTTGCCATGACTTGTCTTCCTCCTCTAGATAATAGAAAATACTTTACGATTAAAAATAAGCGGAGAAGCGTTGTGCTCCCCGCTTACTCATAAGCATAACCTATTTAGTTCAATTATTTAAATTATTTGTTAGCTTGAGCTGCTAAATATTCTAAAGTACGAACTAATTGTGAAGTGTAAGACATTTCATTGTCATACCAAGATACAGTTTTAACTAATTGACGATCTCCAACTGTCATAACACGAGTTTGAGTTGCATCGAATAATGAACCGTAAGTGATACCAATGATATCAGAAGATACGATTTCGTCTTCAGTGTAACCGAATGAATCATTTGTAGCATTTTTCATTGCTGCATTGATTTCTTCAACTGAAACTTCTTTGTCTAATACAGCTGTTAATTCTGTTACTGAACCAGTTGCTACTGGAACACGTTGAGCTGATCCATCTAATTTACCTTTTAATTCTGGAATTACTAAACCGATTGCTTTAGCAGCACCAGTTGAGTTAGGTACGATGTTTTGAGCAGCTGCACGAGCACGACGGAAGTCACCTTTAGCATGTGGAGCATCTAAAGTATTTTGGTCACCAGTGTAAGCGTGAATTGTCATCATTAAACCTTCAACGATACCGAATTCATCATTTAATACTTTAGCCATTGGAGCTAAACAGTTAGTTGTACAAGATGCACCTGAAACGATTTCTTCAGATCCGTCTAATTCGTCATGGTTAACGTTATAAACGATAGTTTTTAAGTCACCTGATGCTGGAGCTGAAATTAATACTTTTTTAGCACCTGCTTCGATGTGAGCTGAAGCTTTGTCTTTGTCAGCGAAGAAACCAGTACATTCTAATACTACATCGATATCTAAATCGCCCCATGGTAATTCTTTAGGATTAGGATTTTCGAAAGTTTTGATTTCTCTACCGTTTACGCGGAATCCGCCTTCGATAACTTCTACTTCGTCTTTGAAACGACCTTGTGTTGAATCATATTTTAATAAATGAGCTAACATTGCGTCATCTGTTAAATCGTTGATTGCTACTACTTCGATATTTTCAACTTCTTGTAATCTTCTAAATGCTAAACGACCTATTCTACCAAAACCATTAATTGCTACTTTAGTTGCCATTATGATGGCCTCCTTTTTATTTTTTATTTCAAAAAGGTTAAATAACCTTTTATTCCAAATTGATTATTGCTTTTGCAGCACCTTCGTCGGTAATAAGAATTGTATTCTTAGGGGCAATCTCAAGATAAGCTTTTATCGCTTCTGCTTTAGATGTCCCACCTGCTACTGCAAAAATGTTTGTCTTTGTTGTTAAGTCTTCTAGTTGCAAACCGATTGTCTTAACACGATGTACGACCTCACCTTTGTCATTAAAATAATAACCAAAAGCTTCTCCGACAGCATGATGATGTTTCAATTGACTTAATACTGCTTCAGAAGTCTTCCTTCTTTCCGCCATCTTCAGCGCATCACCAATACCGTGAATTATAAAATCTGAACGACGTATTGCATCTAGCACCTCAATTACTGCAGGTTCTTTCAGCAAAGTTTCGTATGAACTTTCACTCACTTGGTCTGGAACATACAAGACTTTATATGACCCACCTGTACGATTTGCCATACTTGCACAAATTGTATTTGCTTGAAACACAACGTTTTCACCCAAACCACCACGCGCTGGCGTGAACAAAATGTCTTTATCTAATGGATGTAATGACTCACTTACTCTTGCCATTGTTGAACCACCAGTTACTGATACAGAAGCATGATCGTATAATGACTGTTCTAGTAATTCAGCTGTAACATTACCCATTTCTGCTTTAACCATCTCATCTAAATCCGAATTACCTCTCACTATATGAGCTTTGACACCATATCGATTGAAAATTTCTTCTTCGATATGATTAAAACTAGAATAAAGTGTTAAATAATGTGATAAAGAATCAAGCGTTTGCTCGCCTGTTTCAGTCAATTTCATACCAGTTGACCGAACGCTGATTAAATCTTGTTGTTTTAAAATTTCTATTTCAGTTCTCAATACCCGTTCAGTGACATTCATAACATCACTCAACGTTCTTCGACCTATAGGCTGCTTCTTCTCGATTGTCGATAAAATATTAAAGCGTCGATACATCTTGTCAATCAAATCAGGAACTAGTCTATGTTGTACTTTTAGTAAATCTTCCATAAACAAGTCGCCTCCTCAAAGATTAACAGATGGGCAATTTCTAACCTGGGTTAGACGTTTTTTGTCCCATGCGGGTCAAAAAAATAATATCTGTTTACAGTTTTATAATACACCCCTTATATATAGAATGCAAGTTAAAAGCGTTTCCTATTATTTCATTTGATTATATGTCTCTGTCAATGTGATGAAATCGATATTCCCTTCTTGTAAAACTTGCCCATCGTATTCAACAACAGGTATCCTTAACATATATTTTTCAAGTAATGTATCATCTTCTTCAATATTAATAGTATCTATTTTTATTTCTTGATTGAACGATTCTTTAAAAAATTCAATTTGAATCTTAGCATCTTCACATAAACCACAACTTGTCCCAACATAAAATTTAATTGCCATCCAAATCACCCTTTACATAATAAAGCCTCCCCGAGACGAATCGAACGCCCATTTCAAGAACCGGAATCTTGCGTGTTATCCGTTACACTACGGAGAGATAAGTCTTAATAAATACTTTATATCTACTTAATATATTGTCGACATAATAGAATTATCAACCATTAAGGAGTGAAGCAATATGAATACAACTCAAAGGGAGTATTTCATCAGAAAAAGATGTGACTATTTTAATATAGATGTCACACAAATTCACTGCACACAGCTCGTTGATTACGGAAACTATTATATCATTTATGCTAACATTGACAACTCATATCACAAATTCCCAGTGTATAAATCAGCTATTTAAGTTATAATATTCATCAGTAGGTCATATTTTTTGACCATGTTTGACTTTGTAGTGTATGATATGGTCATTAAGATATTCAAAGGAGGATTAACTGATGAATTTAATACCAACAGTTATTGAAACAACAAATCGCGGAGAACGCGCTTATGATATTTATTCACGTTTATTGAAAGACCGCATTATTATGTTAGGGTCAGCAATCGATGACAATGTAGCAAACTCAATCGTTTCACAATTACTATTCTTACAAGCTCAAGATTCTGAGAAAGATATTTACTTATATATCAACTCTCCAGGTGGTAGTGTAACAGCAGGATTTGCTATTTACGATACAATTCAACACATCAAACCTGATGTTCAAACTATTTGTATCGGTATGGCAGCATCTATGGGTTCATTCTTACTAGCAGCTGGTGCTAAAGGTAAACGTTATGCATTACCAAATAGTGAAGTTATGATTCACCAACCACTTGGCGGTGCACAAGGACAAGCTACTGAAATTGAAATTGCAGCTCGTCACATTTTACGTACACGTGAGAAATTAAATAAAATTTTATCTGAAAGAACTGGACAACCAATTGAAAAAATTGAAAAAGACACAGATCGTGATAACTTCTTAACAGCTGAAGAAGCTAAAGAATACGGTTTAATCGATGATGTTATGCATCCAGAAGATATTAAATAATTCAACAATAAAAGAAGCACCTGAGACAGGAATTGTCCCAGGTGCTTCTTTTATTGTTGAATTGTCTCGCCGTTTCTAATTTTATCAGCCATTTCATTTAATTTACGTAATCTATGATTAATACCTGATTTAGAAATTTTACCTGTGCTTACCATTTCACCTAATTCTTTAATTGAAACATCTTGATTATCTATTCTAAGTCTTGCAACTTCTCTTAAGCGATCTGGCAAGTTATCAATACCAATTTCTTTATCGATGAGCTGAATGCTCTCAACTTGTTTCATGGCGGCGCTCACTGTTTTGTTCAAGTTAGCCGTCTCACAATTGACTAATCGATTTACTGAATTTCTCATATCTCTAATAATTCTCACATCTTCAAACTTCAGTAGTGCTTGATAGCCACCAATCAAACTTAAGAAATCGGAAATTTTTTCAGCTTCTTTCAAATAACTGATAAAACCTTTTTTGCGCTCTAATAATTTAGCATTTAAATCATATTGATTCATGAGTGCGGTTAAATCTGCTGAATGTTCTTCATATAATGAAAAGATTTCAAGATGATATGAAGAAGTTTCTGGATTGTTGACAGAACCTCCTGCTAGAAATGCACCTCTTAAATAACTTCTTTTACAACAATCTTTTTGTAAAATATCTTTATCTATCTCATGTTTAAACATGCCATCTTGTAAAATACCAAGTTCATCTAATATTTCTTTAGCTTTTACTTTTATACGACTAATATATATATTATTTTTCTTAAGTTTCATTTTCTTTCTCACTAATAATTCAACTTCAACACCGAAGCATTTTTTTATTAATGAAAATATTCGACGTGCTATCGCTGCGTTTTCAGTTTGTACATTTATAACAAATTGCTGATTAGATATGCTTAAATTACCATTCATTCTAATCAAAGCTGAAAGTTCTGCCTTGGCGCAACAATCATCTACTTCAATTCTTGTTAATTCATTTTTCATTTCTGAAGCAAAGCTCACAGCAGATCATCCTTTCTTAGTTTATACGCACATAAAAATAATGATATGCCAAAAGACATATCATACGTTTTGTATCTATTTCATATTACATGGAATAGCCGGGCGTATCAAGTTTTTAAACTTGAACTTTTTATGTTTTACTTGAAGGTTCTTTAATAACACCAAATAAAATCATCGCCAAACCAATGATTAAAAATGTAATACCAATCTGCTGATTTGCTATTAAACCTATGAGTAAAAATATACAGCCAATAATCACCATTAATATCTGAACTCTTTTCATGACCCATCACCCCAAATTGAAAACCCTTACATTTATATTACTTGATTTCCATAAAAAAATGAAGCAAATAGGACAATCATTCATGCCACATTTGCTTCATGTAATATCATTTTTTAAGTTTGTCTGTTTTCTCTAGACGAAACGATTATTTACCTTTCTTATATTGAATTGTACTGATTTCTCTTAAGGCAATTTCGTAAATGAGTTGTGCCAACACTTTATTGTTATGTCTAATGTATTGATGAGGTGTGATACTCACTAATTCATTATCATGAATACATTGTACACCCATGTCTTTCAACTTCTCACCATCAAATTCAACTTGTTTAGCTTCTTCTTGTTCATATCTTAATAAGATATCTTTATTAAAACGCTCGTTTTGACATATAACAAAGTCAATGAATGATGCACCTACATGGTCATGAATCGCTTTAACATGGTCACTTACTGAATAACCCGTTGTTTCACCTTTTTGAGTCATGAGGTTACATACATATAGTCTTTCCGCTTCAGTATTAACAATTGCATCTTTAACTTTATTCAAAATTAAATTAGGCATAATACTTGTATATAAAGACCCAGGTCCCATAACGATTAAATCTGCTTCTTCAATCGCATCTATTGCTTCTTTCATTGGCTCAATATCTTGTGGTGTCAAAAACACTTTTTCAATTTTCTTTTCTGTCTTAGGAATATTAGATTCACCGACAATGATTTCACCATCTGACATGACTGCATTTAACACGACACTTCTCGTTGTGGATGGGATAACTTGTCCTTTAATATTCAATAACTTACTTAATTCTTTTACAGCATGTCCAAAATCATCCGTAATATTTGTCATGGCTGCTAACAATAAATTTCCGATTGAATGACTGCCAAGTTCTTCTTCTTCAAAACGATATTGGAATAACTTTTCAAGCATTGGTTCAGTATCACTAAGTGCTGCTAATACGTTTCTGATATCGCCAGGAGCAGGTATATCCATCACATCACGAATTTTACCAGTACTACCGCCATCATCTGCTACAGTTACGATGGCTGTAATATCTATTGGATAATCCTTTAACCCTCTTGCTAATACAGAAAGGCCGGTTCCTCCGCCAATTAAGACGACTTTTAATCTTTTCATGTTCTTGGCTTACTTTCAATATGTGCATCGCGATGTGATGTATACACAACATAGTCAAAGTTCTCTTTAATATCTTCCCCTAAACGTTTTGCAAGTGCTACAGATCTATGTTGACCACCTGTACAACCAATTGCAATCGTCAATTGAGATTTCCCTTCTTTCTTATAACCTGGCAACATAAACATTAACAGATCACTAAACTTTTTATAAAATGTATTCGTCTCTTTCCATTTCATAACATATTGATAAACTTCATCGTCGAGACCTGTCATAGGTCTTAACTCTTCAACATAATATGGATTTGGCAAAAATCGTACATCAAAGACTATATCTGCATCAATAGGCATACCATGTTTGAAACCAAAGCTCATCACTCTTACTTGAAATGATGTAGAAGGATCTTCTTCAAATGTTTCTACAAGTTCTTGTTTCAATTCTTTAGGCTTCATCTCAGTCGTATCAATCACAAAGTTACTGATACCTTTAATATCACTTAGTAAAGCTCTTTCTCTTTCAATTGCAGATAATAAACTACCTTCCTCACTTAAAGGATGTGTTCTTCTCGTTTCTTTATATCTAGAAATTAATTTTTTATCACTTGCTTCTAAAAAGATAATGTCTACTAAGACTCTTTTCTCACTTTGTATATAATCTAATTCATCTCTTAAATCTCCAAAGAAATCCTTACCTCTTAAATCGATACCAATTGCAACTTTTGATAAAGAAGGATTACCCTGGTCCATTAAATCAACAAATTTTTGCAATAATATAGGCGGTAAATTATCAACACAAAAATATCCTAAATCTTCTAAAGCTTGTAGTGCGACTGATTTACCCGCACCGGACATTCCTGTAACTACAAGAAGTTCATTTTTTACATTAGTTTTGTCGATAGGTTGCATAACAGTTCTCCTTTAACGATCATATATACTTTTATCTTACATGATTACACCATAAAAAACATTAAATAAATGGCCAATACAAGTGTATCTTTCCCGTAATATTATGGTAGTAATCACTTATGAAATAGAGTTGATTATATTGATGTTACGTTTTCGGGTCGGTAATTTTATTTATCGGCCTGAAAATCTCATTTCTGGACCGATAATCACAATCCGCACCCTACCATCCACATAAAAAAAGAGGCGGGACATGTGTCCTCGCCTCTTCACTACTCAAATTATATTAATTGTTCTTCGTCTTCTAATGATTCGATATATGCTTGTGCATTTTGTGCTGCGATACTTCCGTCACCTGTTGCTGTAACGATTTGACGTAAAGTTTTTTCACGAACATCGCCTGCTGCATATACACCTGGCACTTTAGTTTCCATTTCATCATTTGTTTCGATATAGCCATTTTCATTTAAAATACCTAATGATTCAAATGGTTTAGTTAATGGTTTCATACCGATATAGATGAATACACCGTCAGCTTGGTGTTCTGACTCTGATCCGTCTTCAGTTGAAACTAATGTTACTGATCCTACTTTACCATCTTTTTCATTAATTGTTTTTAATGTAGTGTTCCAAATGAAATCAATTTTATCATTTTTAAATGCACGGTCTTGAATGATTTTTTGAGCTCTTAATTCGTCTCTTCTATGAACAATTGTAACTTTGTCTGCAAATTTAGTTAAGAAAATACCTTCTTCTACAGCTGAATCTCCGCCACCGATTACGTATAAGTTTTTCCCTTTAAAGAATGCACCGTCACATACTGCACAGTAACTTACACCACGTCCGCCTAATTCTTGTTCACCTGGTACACCTATTTTTTTGTATTCTGCACCAGTTGCAATAATTATTGCACGAGCTGTTAATGTTTTGTCACCCATATTTACAACTTTATAAGAACCTTTATCTTCTATTTCTTTAATGTCACCATATTCATATTTAGCACCAAATTTTTGTGCATGTGTAAACATTTTAGTTGATAAGTCTGGACCTGTTATTAAATCAAAGCCAGGGAAGTTTTCTACATCTTCAGTGTTTGCCATTTGTCCACCTGGCATACCTCGTTCTATCATTACAGTTGATAAATTTGCTCTTGAAGCATACACTGCAGCAGTCATTCCTGCTGGTCCTGCCCCAACTATAATTACATCATAATCTACTTGTGTAGTCATTTATAAACTGCCTCCTCTTATTAATTCAGTAGAATTGTACATCATAATCATTACTAATCATAACTATATGCTCAAAATAGCATTGATCGCTTTATTCAAACGATACGTAGTAATATTAAATGTATCTTTAATCTCTTTTTTAGTTATTTTTTTATTTAACATCTTTAAATAAATATAAATGGATGCTGCAACATAATGTTCAACTTGTTCAATCGATTCATTATCTGCAATGAGCATTTCTGCATGTTCAATCCATGATACAAAAATCTCTTTTCCATATTTCTGATATATGGATTGTTCGATAAGCTTCATACCTTTATCAATAAAGCCTAACTTATTTAAGTGTAAATCTTGAAAAGTATACGTTATATATAACCTTTCATAGTCTGGTAAACTTTCTAGAACTTCCCATATTTCATGAGACATAACGAGTTCTCTATGTTTCATATGCCCTAATAAAAATATGCCATATAATCTATATCGATAGTCTTCGTCTTTTAATAAAGGTAATACATGACGATCTAACATATCTTTTAGTTCGTCAATTTTCCAAGGTGGCAATTGACTATGATATTGTACACTATCTTCAAATCTTTGCCAATGTCTTTTCGCTTCATCTAAATAACCTAAATGATAGAAGTTGTAACTTAAGGCGTGGTGTAGTTGTGGCGTAGCAGCTTGTGCTTTTTTTAGAAGAGGCACTAATAATTGATTAGAAGGTTGATGCTTTCCTAAATAGCTTAGTACAACACCCAATTTAAAAGATTCTTCATCGTTAATAGGATGTAATTTACTTAATTGATTCAGATATTGTTCATAACGTTCTATCTGTTGCGTGTTATAAAGCAATAATGTCATATGACATAAAGCGTAAATATCAGAAGGATTATCTTCCAATATCGTTTGCAATAATTCTTCCGCTTCGTCATATTGACTATTGTATAACATAGACATCGCTTTTAAATTCATAATATGCTTATCTTCTTGTAATTTAGCACGTTGTCTATCAATATATTCATTCGCTTCTTGTAACCTACCATGTGAAAATAAGTATTGAAAAATATGTTGAATAACAAATCTTTCCGCTTCTTCTTCCACAATTGTTTGATCATCATACTTTACTTCAAACATTTGAATCATTTCTTCAAAATAATCTTGGTCGTCCTCTTCTGTTACATACCTTAAACCAAATAAAAATGCTTTATTAGGTTCATTCGTCTTTATATACATTTGACTTAAATAAAAATAATAATCCGTTACAAAATTTTCTTTCACAATTTGATTGAACATCAGTTCTTCTGCTTCCGTATTTTTATTCAGCTCTACAAGACATTCAGCATAAGGCGGTATAATAACAAAATCATTAGGTGATAGTTCAAGCGCTTTTTTAAATAAAGACTCGGCATATCCGAAATCTTGTTCTCTCATTTTTTCCATTGCTTTATGATAATAGAAGTCTTTATCAAACTTTACATGTATGACATTTGAATTTTCTCCCAACGACTGACTCACCGCCTTTTTTTAAGTTCCATAGGATTGCCATATGCCATCATATCATCAGGTACATCTTTCGTCACGATTGTACCACTTGCTATAACAGCATTATCACCTATACTCACGCCTGCAAGTAAAGTGGCATTTGCACCAACTAATACATTATCTCCAATGTTTACACGGCCAATTCTATATTCTTCGACTAAATATTCATGACATAGAATGGTTGCATTATATCCTATTACACAGTTTTTACCGATAGTTATAAGTTCAGGATACATAATATCAGGCGTTGCTTTAAATGCAAAAGCTGTCTTTTGTCCAATTTTCATCTTAAGCCCTTTTCTGTATAGAAAATGTTTCCATTTAACACTCGGTAAATATCTACTAATTTCAATGATAATAACATTTTTAAATACTTTTATAAAACGTACTGTTTCATACATTTTCCATAATGGATTCTCACCATCTACTTTTTTAGTCTTTAATGCTCTCACGTAAACACTTCTTTCACATTAGTTATGATAATAACCTTTAACATCTCTGAATTTTTTCGGATTATAACGTACTCTTCTATATATAATACAAGCAATAGAAACAACAATAATTACAATAGAGATAACTTGAGCAATTCTTAAATGTTCAGTAAGCATCAAGCTATCCGTTCTTAAACCTTCTATATAGAATCTACCAATTGAATAATAAATTAAATAAGCAAAGAATGTCTCCCCAATTTTCAATTGAGGTCTAATGAGTAATAAAATGACAAAGCCGATTATATTCCAAATAGATTCATATAAGAATGTTGGTTGATAATAAATACCATCTATTTGCATATGGTTAATGATAAATTCAGGTATATGTAAATTTTCAAGGAAACTACGTGAAACAGGTCCACCGTGAGCTTCTTGATTCATAAAGTTACCCCATCTACCAATCGCTTGTGCCAAAATAATACTTGGCGCAACAATATCAACCATTTGGAAGAATGATAAATTCTTTTTACGACATATGATGAAACCTGTTAAAAAGGCACCAATCAATCCACCATGAATAGCTATACCACCATTCATAATAAGTGGTATCTCTGCTAAATGTTGACTGTAATAATCCCATTCAAACGCTACGTAATAAATACGTGCACAGATAATTGCCATTACGACACACCATATAATTAAATCTATAAGTGATTCTTCTTTTATTCCAACTTTTTTAGCAGTTCTTTGTGCGATAAGATATCCAATTAATATACCTGAAGCTATGATAATACCATACCATCTTATTGCTAGCGGCCCTAATTGTATGGCTACGGGATCAATGCCTAACACTTCCATTATTCATTCTCCTTACGTGCATTTTTCAAAATTTCTGCATTAAGACGATTATTAAACTCTTCAGCAGTATTAATACCCATATTATTTAAACGGTAGTTCATTGCAGCAACTTCAATGATGACTGCTAAGTTTCTACCAGGTCTAACAGGAATTGTCTTTTTAGTTATTTTTGAATCTAATATTTTTAAAGTTTCTTCATTCAATCCAACTCTGTCATATATTTTTTCTTTGTTCCATGTTTCTAAATTGATGTTTAACTTGATTCTTTTCTCCATCAAGATAGATCCCGCACCAAATAAAGTCATAACATTAATAATACCAAGACCTCGTATTTCAAGTAAATGTTCGATGATCTTAGGTGCTTTACCAATTAATTCATTTTTATTGATTTCTTTAATTTCAACATTATCATCAGCAACAAGTCTGTGACCTCGTTTAACAAGTTCTAATGCAGTTTCACTTTTACCGACACCACTATCACCAGTAATTAATACACCTACACCGTAAACATCTACGAGTACGCCATGTAATGATGTTTCAGGTGCTAGTTCACGTTCTAAATATCCGGTTACTTGCCCCATCAATTTAGTCGTTGAAGACTCACTTTTTAAAAGTGGTGTATTGTTTTCATTACAACTTTGAATGAGTTCTTCTGGTGCATCTAATCCTCGTGTGATAATAATAGCTGGTGTTTCAGGTCTACATAATTTAGCCATTCTACCTTTTTTCTCTTCATCAGGCAACAAATTATAAAATGACAACTCAGTTGTGCCTAACACTTGAATTCTATCTGATGAATAATGTGAAAAATACCCAGCCATTTCTAGACCAGGACGTGAAATATCTGTTTCTGTTATTTTACGATGTAAGCCATTTTTCCCAGCAATAACTTCCAAATTAAATTGCTCTATTAATTTACTACTTGATATCATAGGGTTCACCTCTAGGTTAATATATGTTAATTCTAATGAACTTTAACCTTAACTGCAATCATTATCAATATTACAACAGTTTCTTCAAATATAAAAACCCTAGAAACGTTTTATCGTTTCCAGGGCTTAAATTTAAATATCTTTATTTTGGTCATTATTTTTGTTGAAATTTCTAATGATATTTCTTAATGATTCATCTAATTGTTGAATAGGATCTTGACCTGATCCTTCATTATCCTTAAATTGCTTTTCAAATTCAGTTTTACCTGATTTGGCAGTTGTCTTAAATTTATCTAATAAGTCTTCAAATAAATTTTCTACATTTTCTTTAGATTTCTTATCAAAAGGTGATGATGATTTTTGATTATTCGATGTTGCATCAAGTAACTTCACCGCTTCATCAACAGTAATTTTCCCACCTTCAATAAGGTCTAAAATTTTTAATTGTACTTCGTTCATAAATAACCCCTCCTGGTTTATGATCGATCTCGTTCTAAAATTGGTTTTAAATATTTACCAGTATAAGATGCTTCTACTTCAACAATGTCTTCTGGTGTTCCAGTAGCAATTATTTCACCGCCACCATCTCCACCTTCTGGACCTAAATCTATAATATAGTCTGCTGTTTTAATGACATCTAAATTATGTTCAATAATGATAACAGAGTCGCCATTTTCAACGAGTCTATTTAACACACTTAATAAACGTTTAATATCATCTACGTGTAAACCTGTTGTTGGTTCATCAAGTATATATAAAGACTTACCATTAGATCGTCTATGAAGTTCTGAAGCAAGTTTCACACGTTGTGCTTCACCGCCTGATAAAGTTGTTGCAGGTTGACCTAGTTTAACATATCCTAAACCAACATCTACTATTGTTTTTAATTTTCTATTTATCTTAGGTAAACTTTCGAAAAAGTGATAAGCATCTTCTACTGTCATTTCTAATACATCAGAAATACTTTTTCCTTTATAAGTTACTTCTAATGTTTCTCTATTATAACGTTTTCCATCACAAACTTCACATGGTACGTATACATCTGGTAAAAAATGCATTTCAATTTTAATGATGCCGTCACCTTTACAAGCTTCACAACGGCCACCTTTAACATTAAAACTAAATCTTCCTTTTTGATATCCTCTCACTTTTGCCTCATTCGTTTGGCTAAATACATCTCTAATATCATCAAATACGCCTGTATAAGTTGCAGGGTTTGAACGTGGCGTTCTACCAATTGGTGATTGGTCAATATCTATAATTTTTTCAATTTCATTTACACCTTTTATAGATTTATGTTCACCTGGTTTTGTTTTCGTGTTATACAATTGTTTTTGCAAACCTTTGTACAATACTTCATTTACTAATGAACTTTTACCAGAACCTGAAACACCTGTTACACATGTCATAACTGATAATGGGAAGTCTACATCGACATTTTTCAAGTTATTACTTGTCGCACCTTTAACAGATATTTTACGTTTTGTGACTTTTCTTCGTTTAGCCGGTACAAAGACTTTCTCTTTACCGCTTAAGTATTTACCTGTTAAAGATTGTTCATTTGCCATAACTTCTTCTGGTGTTCCACTCGCAACTACTTCACCACCATGTACACCTGCTTTTGGACCTATATCAATTAAATAATCCGCAGCTTTCATCGTATCTTCATCATGTTCAACGACAATTAAAGTATTACCCATATCTCTCATAGATTTCAATGTATCAATTAAGCGATCATTGTCTCTTTGATGTAAACCTATAGAAGGCTCATCGAGCACATATAACACACCAGATAATCTAGAACCAATTTGAGTTGCCAGTCTAATACGTTGTGCTTCACCACCAGATAATGTACCTGATGCTCGATTGAGTGTTAAATATTCTAAACCTACATTATTTAAGAAAGATAATCTTTCATGTATTTCTTTTAAGATGAGCTTCGCAATTTTACGTTCTGTTTCATCTAAATCTAGATTATCAAAATGTTTAATTGCATTATAAATTGAATATCTGACTACTTCACCGATATGTTGGCCATCTACTTTGACAGAAAGTACTTTTTCATTTAAACGATAACCATCACATGTTTCACAAGTTTTTTCTACCATGTATTTTTGCATCACTTCTCTAACGTATTCAGATGGTGAATCATGGTAACGACGTTCAATATTATTCAGCACACCTTCAAAAGCCATCGTTCTCTTTCTTTCTGTTTTAACACCATAATCTTGATTGAATTTAAATTCTATTTCATCATCATGACCTCTTAAGACGATGTTCTTTTCTTTTTTCGTTAATTTATTAAATGGTTTATCCATGTCAATATTAAAATGTTCACAAGCTTGTTTTAATAAAGTTGGATAATAATTAGAACTGATTGGCTGCCATGGTAAAATTGCACCTTCATTTAAACTTAAAGTCTTATCTGGCACAACCAAATCAATATCTACAGTTAGTTTACTTCCTAATCCATCACAAGATGGACAAGCACCAAACGGATTGTTAAATGAGAACATTCTAGGTTCTAATTGATCTACTGAGAAACCACAAATAGGACAAGCATGGTGTTCAGAAAATTTAATTTCAGCACCATCAATAATATCAGCAACTGCATTACCATCAGCTAATTCTAGCGCTGTTTGTAATGAATCAGCTAACCTCGCTTCAATACCTGGTTTAATGACAAGTCTATCAATCACGACATCAATAGAATGATTTTGATTTTTGTTTAAATCTGGAACATCATCTACATCTAAAATATCGCCATCTACTTTTAACCTTGCATAGCCTTTTTTAGCAATGTCTTCGATTAATTTCTTATGTGTACCTTTACGTCCTGAAACGATTGGTGAAAGAATTTGTATTTTTGTTCTTTCTTTTAACTCCATGACTTGATCGACCATTTGTTGAACCGTTTGTGATTTAATTTCAATACCATGGTTTGGACATATTGGTCTTCCAACTCTCGCATATAATAATCTTAAATAATCATATATTTCAGTTACGGTAGCAACAGTTGATCTTGGATTTTTACTTGTTGTCTTTTGATCAATTGATATTGCTGGAGAAAGACCATCAATTAAATCTACATCTGGTTTATCCATCTGTCCTAAAAATTGTCTCGCATATGCACTTAATGATTCTACATATCTTCTTTGACCTTCTGCATATATCGTATCAAATGCTAAAGACGACTTGCCTGAACCAGATAATCCAGTCATAACAACAAGTTGATCTTTAGGTATTTCTATATCTATATCTTTTAAATTATGTGCTCTTGCACCTTTTACGATGATGGATTTGTTTTTCATCTCAGTCACCTTTCTGCTTTTAGTTCAAATAATATATCTCTTAGTTCAGATGCACGCTCGAAATCTAAATCTTTCGCAGCATCTTTCATTTCTTTTTCTATGCGCTCGATTGTCTTTTCTCTTTCTTTTTTCGTAAGTTTCTTAGGCGCTTTTTTAGTATCTTTTTCGGTTACTTCATCCGTTTCTACTGTTGCTGATATGACATCACGTATTTTCTTATTAATTGTTTGTGGTGTTATATTGTGTTCTTCATTGTACGCTTCTTGAGTAGCACGTCTTCTACTTGTTTCATCTAATGCTGTTCTCATAGAATCTGTAATTTTATCAGCATACATAATAACTTTACCTTTATCATTACGTGCAGCTCGACCAATCGTTTGAATCAACGAACGCTCTGATCTCAAGAAACCTTCTTTATCTGCATCTAAAATCGTCACAAGCGAAACTTCTGGGATATCTAAACCTTCTCTTAGTAAGTTAATCCCAACTAATACATCATAAACACCCATTCTTAAGTCTCGAATGATTTCTATTCTTTCTAATGTTTTTATTTCTGAGTGTAAATAATTCACTTTAATGCCCGCTTCTTTTAAATAAGTCGTTAAATCTTCACTCATTTTTTTAGTTAATGTTGTAATTAATACACGTTCATTTCTTTCTATTCTTTCATTAATTTCAGCCATTAAATCATCTATTTGATTTTCACTTGGTCTGACTTCAACAATCGGATCTAACAAACCAGTTGGACGAATAATTTGTTCGACCATTTCATCAGTATGTTCAATTTCATATGGCCCCGGTGTTGCTGAAACATAAACCAACTGTTTCGTTTTTTCTTCAAATTCTTCAAATTTAAGTGGTCTATTATCTAAAGCACTTGGTAGTCTAAAGCCATGTTCTACTAAAACATTTTTTCTCGCTTGGTCACCATTATACATACCTCTAATTTGAGGAAGTGTTACATGAGATTCATCAATCATCACTAACCAATCATCACCAAAGTAATCTAATAAAGTATATGGTGTAGAACCTTTTGGTCGTAACGTTAAATGTACAGAATAGTTCTCAATGCCTGAACAAAAACCCATTTCTCTCATCATTTCTAAATCGTAATTCGTTCTTTGTTCAAGTCGTTGAGCTTCTAAAAGTTTATTTTCTTTTCGAAGTTCTGCCAATCGTTCTTCAAGTTCTTTCTCAATACGCTCAATCGCAACTTTCATTTTTTCTTCACGTGTTACGAAGTGAGATGCGGGATAAAATAGAAAATGTTCTCTTTCAGCAATAACTTCGCCTGTTAAGTAATTCACTTCTCGAATTCTATCGATTTCATCTCCAAAGAACTCCACTCTGACACATAGTTCATCACGTGATGCTGGAAATATTTCTACAACATCTCCTCTAACTCTAAATGTACCACGTCTAAAATCTATATCATTACGTGAATATTGGTTATCAACAAGCTTTCTTAACAGTTCATTACGTTCCATTTCCATACCAACACGTGTACTTACAACTAAGTCTTTATATTCTTCTGGATTACCTAAACCATAAATACAGCTGACACTCGCAATAACGATAACATCATCTCGTTCAAACAATGCACTAGTAGCTGAATGTCGAAGTTTATCAATTTCATCATTTATAGAGGCATCCTTTTCAATAAAAGTATCCGTTTGAGGTACATATGCTTCAGGTTGATAATAATCATAATAACTTACGAAATATTCTACTCTATTCTCAGGAAAGAATTCTTTAAACTCACTATATAGCTGTCCAGCCAACGTTTTATTATGTGCAATGATCAATGTTGGTTTACCGACTTCTTTAATGACATTACTCATCGTAAACGTTTTACCTGTACCTGTCGCACCTAGTAAAGTTTGATGTCTCTTGCCATCATTAATGCCTTTTACAAGAGATTTAATCGCTTCTGGCTGATCACCTTGCGGAGAGTAGTCAGAATGTATTTTAAAAGGAAAATGTTGCATAGGAACCTCCTCATTTTCTGTAATATATATATTTATTTTATCAAAAATTTGTAAAAATGACCAAACATTTGTTCGTTAATTTTAAAATTACATACAAATAAGAGGAAAAATCTAAATGATTATTCCTCTTATCTATCTTGATTCAATTTTATCTATTTTAAGTGTATCAACTATATAAAAGCCAGCTACTAAACTCAATACATCTAACAACATAATGAGCTCATTATTAAAAAAGCCTTTATAAACCGAAACACCAATTATAATACTGGATACAAGTAAACCAATCCATTTATTTTGAGCAATTTGCGTGAAAATAATAACCATTAAACAAGGAAGAAACAAAGCTAGAATCGGCCAAATCATTCAATTCACTAACTCCTTTTTGTTTCACGTTTCTCAAGTATCGTCATTGTTATCTCTCTTAACTCTGAACGTGGTATAAATTTTTCTTGTAACATATCAGGTATAATATGTTGAATAAAATCTTGTACAGATGCTAAATGATCAAATTGCATGATGGTTTCCAATGAACTTTCATAAATTTCGAAGAATAAAGGTTCTGGATTTCTCTTCTGAATTTCACCAAAAGATTCATACAATAAATCAATTTTATCAGCAACACTTAATATTTGCCCTTCTATACTATCATCTTTACCCTCTTGTAGTCTATGTCTATATATATCTTGATATTGCTCAGGAAATTCTTCTGTTATAAATTTATCGATCATCTCTTCTTCAACTTGAGAGAATAATTTTTTAATTTCATAAGATGCATATTTTACAGGTGTCTTAATGTCACCTGTAAATATTTCAGGATAATCATGGTTCAAAGCTTTTTCATAAACAAGTTTCCAGTCTATTTCTTGACCATTTTGTTCTTCTACTGTTGCTAAATATTGCGCTATTTTCGTTACTTTAAAGGAATGAGCTGCGACATTATGGTCTTGATATTTAAATTTACCTGGACATCTTACTAATTTCTCTAAATCAGACAAACTTTTAAAATATTGATGTACCCCCATTAAATTTCCTCCTTAACTTGTGTAACTAAGTTGTTTAGTGTCTTTTCAGATAATTCACCTAAATACACTTTTTTGATTTCGCCATTTTTATCTACAAATAAAGTTGTAGGTATATTATACGATTTGAACTTTTCAAGAAAATCATCTTGCGCAACATAAACATCATAATTCACATTTACATCGTCCATTAATTGTTTAGCTGGTTTTCGTTTATCTTTAACATTTAAACCAACTAATTCGACACCTTTATCCTCGTGCTTTGCATATTTTACAAGTTCAGGCATTTCTCGTTTGCAAGGGTCACACCAAGAGGCAAATAAATTAATAACTGTAATATCATTTTTAGATGTTACCTCTTTTAATTGTTTTGATTTTTCAGATGAAAAAACATTCACAGTTTCATTATTTACATTCATGCCTGTAGCTGGATGACTATTTTGAAACGATTGCTTCCCTTGTTGCTCTTTAAACTGTTCATCCGTTTGAAACTTATTGATATCTAATACTTTATAAACACTGACACTAATAATCAATAACAAAAGTATAACTAATATGATTTTTAACCTTTTTTTCATGTTTTCAAACCTCTACACTAACATTTACGTTTATTATATCAACTATAATGATAAAAAAAAGCAAATAGTTAAAATTCTTAAACGGAATTAACTACTTGCTTATTTATTAAATTTCTATAAAAACTAATGAATATAATTATATGAACCAGCTGCTGATGCTGAAATTGTACGTGAAGATACAACGCCTACACCTTGGTAGTTCATTTCAGAAACTTGAATTGAACCATCTGCATTCACTTTATCTACATAAGCTACATGTCCATATCCACCAGCAGTTGATTGTAAAATTGAACCAGCTGATGGGCTGTTGTTTACTGTATAACCAGCTTGAGCTGCTGCATTAGCCCAGTTGTTAGCATTACCCCAAGTATTACCTAGATCTGGACGTTTACTAAATGCATAGTACGTACATTGACCAGAAGTGTATAAATTACTTCCGCCACCAGAATTTGGTCGGCTGTATGAAACAGGTTCTGTATATTGTGTTGATTGACTGTAATTAAATGTCGGTGCAACATAAGCAACTGAGTCTTCACTATTGTAAACATTACCATATGATGTTTGTTCAAATACGTATCTTAATAATGAATCTTCTTGAGCAGGAGATTCAGGTGCACTAACTGTTAAACTAGTAGGTTCAGCAGTTTGTTCTGAAGTTTCTGCTGCAACCTTTAATTCATCACCCACTAAAATTAATTCTGAAGATAAATTGTTCCATTCTTTTAAGTCTGATACATTAACATCAAATTTTTCAGCTATTTTGTTAAGTGTATCCCCCTCTTGAATTGTATAGATGTTATCTTCTAATATCTTTAATGTTTGTCCTTCTTTAACGTCTACGTCGATATTATTTAAAGATTTAATTTCAGATACTGATGTTCCATATTCTTCTGCAATGTTCTCTAATGATTGTCCTTCTTTAACTTTAATATCAGCTGCATAGGCAGATGAACTTGCTAAAGTTGTTAAAGCAGTTACAGATGCTAATGTAATGAAAGTCTTCTTCATGATGAAATATCCTCCCGAAGTGTATGTATTTACGTTTATATTTTTAATTTATATGATGTTCCTCAATTAATACTGGAAATAATATAGCACAATATCTTTCTCAATATTGTATTGTTACAAATCTGTAATATAAACGTTAACATTCTATAATTTTATAGATAAAAATGTTACTAAAGACTGTCATGTAGACATTTAAAAAGACGATGTTAATTATTTATACACAATTAACATCGTCTTTTTTATTTATCAATATTCAATTAAAATACTTATGTTTTAATAAAGTAAAATTTCCAATTTGTATGCAAAATGAATATAAATGATTATTTTTGTTTAGCTAACCATTTAGCAACTTCTTTTGCATCTTTTTCATCTACAACTTTGCTTGGCATATTCCCCTTACCTTCGTTGATAATTTTTTCAATATCAGACTCAGACATTTTGGCACCGACTTTTTTAAGTGATGGTCCAGATGCACCATCTAAATCTTTACCATGACATCCTACGCAAGAATTGTTTTTAAAGATTTTTTCCCCTTGTGAACTGTATTCTTCTTTGCTGCTATCATCGCTTGATTGTCCACATCCTGCAAATACTAACGATGATAATGCTATTACAGAAATCATGCCCATTTTGATTTTCATGTATAACACTCCATTCATTTTATTATCAACTATATTTTACCATGTAAACCAGCGTCTGACATCATTTTGTTCAATAATTCACAATTTTAATTATCATAAAAGAAGCTAGAATATTTAAAATCATCCTAGCTTCTTGCTTTAAATTATTTTTCATTAATTTGGCTTCTTAAATATGCATCGATAAATGGATCTAAGTCACCATCCATAACTGCATTTGTATTACCTGTTTCTTCATTAGTTCTATGATCTTTAACCATAGCATATGGATGAAATACGTATGAACGTATTTGACTACCCCATCCAATTTCTTTTTGTTCGCCTCTAATTTCATCTAAAGCTGCTGCTTGTTCTTCAAGTTCTTTTTGGTAGAGTTTCGCTTTTAACATTTTCATAGCTTGTTCTCTATTTTTAATTTGTGATCTTTCATTTTGACATGTTACGACGATACCAGTTGGTTGGTGTGTAATACGAACAGCTGAATCAGTCGTGTTGACGTGCTGTCCACCTGCACCAGATGCTCTATAAGTATCGACTGTAATGTCTTCAGAATTAACTTCTATTTCTATTTTTTCATTATTAAATTCAGGTGTTACATCACAAGATACGAATGATGTATGACGTCTTCCTGAAGAATCGAATGGCGAAATACGCACTAATCTATGAACACCTTTTTCAGCTTTTAAATATCCATATGCATTATGACCTTTGATAAGAATTGTGACACTTTTAATGCCCGCTTCATCTCCAGCTTGATAATCTAACGTTTCTACTTTGAATCCTTTTTGTTCTGCGAAACGTTGATACATTCTAAGTAGCATTGAACCCCAATCTTGAGATTCTGTACCACCTGCACCTGGATGCAATTCTAATATAGCGTTATTTTCATCATGTTCACCATTAAGTAGCAGTTTCAATTCAAATTGATCGATGTCTATTTGTAACGCTTTTAAATCTTGCTCAAGCATTTCATGCATATCTTCATCATATTCTTCTTGTAACAATTCAACAGTTGTAAGTAAATCTTCAATCTGTTGATTTAATGTATGAAAATCACCGACTACAGACTTTAATGCATTGTTTTTGTTAATGATGTCTTGTGCTTTATTCTGATCGTCCCAGAATGACGGATCAACCATCATTTCTTCGTATTCTTGAATGTTCGTCTCTTTATTTTCTAAGTCAAAGAGACCCCCTGATATTCATTAATTTTTCATTATTTTTATTTAATGTTTGTCTAATTTCCGTTAATTCCATAAAATTACTCCTTTATGCTTGACCATGACAGTTTTTATATTTCTTACCACTACCACATGGACATGGATCATTTCGGCCAACTTGTTCATCTTTTACGATTGGTTTTGGTTTAACTTTTTCTTTACCATCGTTTGCACTCACATGTTTAGCTTCACCTATTTCAACTTGTTCACGTTCAACTTGTTCGCCACGATCAATTGTTGATTTAAGAATGTATTTACTTACTTCATCTTCTATTTCATTCAACATTGTTTCAAATAAATCCAAACCTTCATTTTGGTACTCTCTAAGTGGATTGATTTGACCATAAGATCTTAAGTGGATACCTGTACGTAATTGATCCATTGTATCAATGTGATCAGTCCATTTACGGTCTATTGTTCTTAACACAATCATACGTTCAAATTCAGACATTTGATCACCAAAGTCTTCTTGTTGAGCATTGTATTGTGTTTTAATTTTTTCTAATACAATTTCTACGATATCTTCATAATCTCTACCACGAATATCATCAACTTTAATTGCACCTTGTGGTAAATATGAATCTTCAATATATTGAACAAGCGCTTCAAAATCAATTTCTTCTTCATTTGTTGCGAAGTGATAGTTCACGCCACGCTCTAATGATGATTTAATCATGTCTTTAACAATGTCTTGTACATCATCTTTTTCGATAATATCATTACGTTCACCGTAAATGATTTCACGTTGTTTTCTAAGTACATCATCGTATTCTAATAAACGTTTACGTGCATCGAAGTTATTACCTTCAACACGTTTTTGAGCAGATTCTACTGCTCTAGAAACCATTTTAGATTCAATTGGTGTATCATCATTCATACCTAATTTACCCATTAAAGATTGCATACGTTCTGATCCGAAACGAACCATCAACTCATCTTGTAATGATAAGTAGAATCTACTTCGACCAACGTCACCTTGACGACCTGAACGTCCTCTTAATTGGTCATCGATACGTCTTGATTCGTGACGTTCTGTACCAATAACAGCTAAACCACCAAGTTCAACAACGCCTTCACCAAGCTTGATATCCGTACCACGACCGGCCATGTTTGTTGCAATGGTTACTGCACCTTTTTGACCTGCATTTAAAATAATTTCTGCTTCACGTTCGTGGTTTTTCGCATTCAATACGTTATGTCTAACGCCTTTTTTCTTTAATAGTTGTGAAATATATTCACTTGTTTCAACGGCAACTGTACCTAATAATACTGGTTGACCTTTCTTGTAGAGCTCGATTACATCTTTAACAACTGCATCAAACTTACCTTTTTGAGATGCAAAAATTAAGTCCGCTTCATCTTTACGTTGTATCGGTCTATTTGTTGGAATTTGTGTAACAGTCATATTGTAAATATTTCTGAACTCTTCTTCTTCCGTCTTAGCCGTACCAGTCATACCTGATAATTTGTTATACATTCTAAAGAAGTTTTGGAACGTAATAGATGCCATTGTTTTAGATTCATTTTGGATCTCGAGTCCTTCTTTTGCTTCAATTGCTTGATGCAAGCCGTCAGAGAATCTTCTACCTGGCATTGTACGACCTGTAAATTGGTCGACAATCATAATTTCTCCATCTTCAACAACGTAATCTTTATCTTTAAACATCGTTCTATTTGCTTTTAATGCAATATTAATATGATGCATTAAATTAACATGTTTCACGTCAAACAGGTTATCAATTTTGAACATACGTTCAGCTTTATCAATACCTTGTTCTGTTAAAGTGATGGCTTTAGTTTTTTCATCATAACTAAAGTCATCTTCACCTTTAAGCATTTTTACAAATACGTTGGCTTGTGTATATAAAGTAGTTGATTTTTCTGCTTCACCAGAAATGATAAGTGGTGTTCTCGCTTCGTCAATTAAAATTGAGTCAACCTCATCAATGATGGCAAAATTAAGAGGTCTCATAACACGGTCTTTTTTATACGTAACCATGTTGTCTCTTAAATAATCAAATCCAAGTTCATTGTTTGTACTATACGTGATGTCCGATGCATATGCTTCACGTTTTTGATCCGTATCCATTGAATTCAAATTAAGTCCAACTGATAAACCTAAGAAATTATATAATTGCGCCATTTCTTCACTTTGTGAACTTGATAGATATTCATTGACTGTAACAACATGAACGCCTCTATCTGTTAACGCATTTAAATAAACTGGCATTGTTGCTGTTAATGTTTTACCTTCACCAGTTTTCATTTCTGAAATATCACCACGATGAATGGCAATACCACCCATTATTTGTACTTTAAATGGTGTCATATTAAATACCCTAGTAGATGCTTCTCTTACGATTGCATATGCTTCAGGTAAAATTTTGTCTAAATATTTTTCTTGCTTTTTATAATCTTCTATTTCTGACAATTCTTTTTTGAATTGTTCTGTTTTCTCTCTTAATTGATCATCTGTTAATTTAGCAATTTCATCTTCTAAATTGATGACTTGGTCTGCTAATTTTCCGAGTGATTTAACAACTCGTTTGTTACCATCAGCTATTTTTGATAAAAAACCCATTTTGTTCTCTCCTTCAACTAGAAAACTAGTAATCTTACAACAATATATCATAACACGTTTATATCTCTTTTTACACTATTTAAGATTACCACCTCTGTACATGAAAAGCTATCAATAGCCAAAGAAACTGGTGCAGAAATTCTGCACCAGTTCGTGTGAATGATTTTTATTGTATTGAAGTTTCAATTAATCCATATTTACCATCTTTACGTTTATAAACGATGCTAGTTTCGTCTGTTTCTGCATCGGTAAAGATGTAAAAATCATGTCCTAGTAAGTTCATTTGTAATACTGCTTCTTCAGAATCCATTGGTTTCAAAGCAAATTGCTTAGAACGAATGATTTCAATTTCATTATCGCTATCATTCTCTTCAACTTCTTCAGGAGCAGCTGAATCTGCACTTACTGCAAAGACATCTTTATCTCGCCCTTTATCGCGATACTTTCTATTAACCTTAGTTTTGTACTTACGTACTTGTCTTTCGAGTTTGTTAGTTATTAAGTCGATTCCAGCATATAAATCTTCATGTCTTTCTTCAGCTCTTAAAGTAACATCTTTCAACGGAATAGTTACTTCAATTTTACTTCTAGAATCCTGATAAGTTTTGATTTTAACGTGGGCTATCGCCTCTGGGACATTAGTAAAATATCTTTCTAGTTTACTTACTTTGTCCTCAATATAATTTCTTATCGGATCAGTCACTGTGATGTTTTCCCCATGAATTTCAAATCTGATCATAAAACACCGACTCCTTTAACGCTCAATTTCTCTTGTGTTTCTTCCTACTTATATTTTATCATTATTTACCGCTCTTGCAAATGTTAAGGCATCTATTTTTCTGATTTTTCTAATAAATAAAAGTTCCGCTAATCGATGCATTGTTAACCCTGTTGTATAAATATCATCTACGAGTAATATTCTCTTATTTTCAAAGTCTATATCTTTATTTATTTTAAATGGATTATGCTGAGATGACCTTTCAATTTTAGTTAATTCTGATTGTTTTTTCCTTTCTTCAGTTTCAAAAACTTGTATATATTTAATTTTATGATTATCCAACACTGTTGTTACATGATCGAATGTACGCTGCTCTAACTTATTAGGATGAATGGGTGCGGGAATAACGTAATCATATCGCTTAAATAATTTAAGTGGTAATTGAAATACTTGATTGAGCGCAACATCTCCATTTAACTTATATTGTTGTATAAGCGCTTTGACAAGACCATCATAGTCATAAAGCGTATAAAGTTGATTAATCAATGGATACTTATTTGAAAGCCACTGGCAATCTAGACAAGTTTCCTCTTCTTCAGACATTATTTTTAAGCATTTTTTGCATCGTCTTGTTTGATGATTAAATGTTAATTGATTTGCACATTGCTCACATATTATAGATTGCTTTGAAAATAGATTTAACAAATCGATTACTTCATTTATATTATTTTGACAAATTAAACATTTATTCAAATTAACCATCCTTTCTCGCGTGCTAAATCATTCATTTCTATAATTTCACGTTTCGCTTGTATCATATTTCGTGTGATACCTTCGTGATAACACAATACCTTGCCAGTCGGACAAGATAATTTTCGACCAACACGTCCTGCAATTTGAATGATGGCACTACTTGTAAACTTCTCTGTATGCACGATGACGACATCTAATTTTTCTAACGTAACGCCTCTTTCTAATATTGTCGTCGTAAACATAATGTCTATTTCATCATTTCTTAAACGCGTCACCTTTTCATGCCTCATCACATCATGACTAGATACATATTCAATTTTTGAAAAGTAACATTGAAACACTTTAAATATTTGTTCCATATAATGAATATTATGAAAGAAGACAAATGTTTTTCTATTTTGTTCTATTTGGGATTTAAGAAACGTAAGTAACTTCTGATTGAGTTTATTTTCTTTAATGATATTAAATTGAAATTCTGGAACTGGTAATGGGTGTTTATGATATCTTGCGGGGAGTTTAATTATTTGATTCTGATTAAAGATAGAAAGAAGTTGTTTGTTAGGTGTTGCAGTTAAATAAATATGACTAGATTTTTCTGAAGAAGCTTTTCGAATAGTATGCATCAGTTGATTATCCATTTCTAACGGAAATGCATCTACTTCGTCAACGATGACCACATTAAAATGTCCATCATAGCGCATAAGTTGATGAACTGTCGATACGACAAATGAACTATTAAACTGCGCGAACTGACCTTCATACATTAAATCAATTTGCTCCTCTTTAAATGCGTTTATCAGTCTTAAGTAAACTTCTTTCACGACATCTACTCTTGGTGAAACAACTGCAACATTCATACCCGATTTTCGAGCTTTTGATATACCTTCAAATATCATTTCTGTCTTCCCTGCTCCTGTCACAGCATGGAGTAATAAATGTTCTTGCTTTAAAATAGCGTCTTTAATTTTAGAGGATGCAAGTTGTTGCTGTTCACTCAATTCAAAATCCAACTGATAATGACATTCTGATGCTTCATGCAAGTTCTCAATGAAATAAATGTCTTTACAACTTTGAACTTTACCAAGTGCAATACAATATCTACAATAGGTTGTTTCTTGCTCGCAATGGTGGCAAAAATACTGATAAAACAATGATTGATCTTTGTTACCACACTGATTACAAATATATTTACCTTGAATAAAAGACACGCCAGGTTTACTGTCTTTAACTTTTTCAGTCGTTACTTCATTTAAATCTCGGCATATTCGTCCGTATAATTTCATTCTAACCTCCATAAAAAAAGCACAAAAAGCCGAAGCTTTTTGTGCTGTAGTTATATTATATACTTAAATCTAATTCGGTCGTTGTGAATCCTAAACCTAATGAACCTTCTCCTAAATGCGTTCCGATTACTGGTCCAAAATAACTCATAATAATTTGTGCATCAGGGAATTGTTCTTCAACTTGCGCTTTCCAGGAAAGTGCAGTTTCTTTATCGTTTCCTTCAATAATAACAATAGATAAGTTTTTAGAACCTTCAACTTCTTGAGCTAATTGTTCTTCAATACGTTTCATTGCTCTTTTCTTTGTTCTCACTTTATCGTAAGGGACAATTTTCGTATCAACGAAGTGTAGTAATGGTTTCACTTGTAACATCGTGCCGACTAATGCTTGTGCACTATTTAAGCGACCACCTTTTTTCAAGTTATTTAAATCATCTACTATAAAATATGCATTTGTATTTTGTTTCATATTCTCTAATTGTTCTAGAATGTTATCAATAACTGTCATACCTTGTTCAATAAGTTGAGCTGCTTTTAAAGCATAGAAACCTTGTACTGAACAAGAGATTTCAGAATCAAATGCATGAACGTTTATACCTTCTACCATATCGTTTAACGTCACAGCTGTTTGATATGTACCACTTATACCACTTGATAAGTGAACTGCAATCACATCTGTATATCCTTCGTCTTTCAAACTCTCAAGTAATTCCACATATTGACCCATAGCTGGTTGAGATGTCGTCGGTAATTGTTTTTCATTTCTCATTCTTTTATAGAAATCTTCTGTACTTATCTCTGACAATTCTTTATAAACTTCATCATCAAATATAACATTTAAGGCAATTGTTCTAATGTTATATTTATCTATATATGCTTGATCTAAATATGCTGTTGAATCTGTTATAACAGCAATCTTCATAAAGTTATCCTCCTTGATTCTCTTCCATACTCATCATATCTAATTCTTGGTTATTTGAAAAGAAGTTTATGAACTAAATTGCTGCCTGTGCCATTTTAGAAAATTTATATGTGCCGTCCTTTTTAACAAGCGTCACAACTTCGTTAAAAGTCTTTTTCTCATCTTTACTACCATTCTTAGGGTGAGCTGTCGTTTCTACATTATAGAATACAACAACTTGATCTTTTTTCTGTTCTAAAAACTTAATATTGGATATTTTTTTATCGAATTTATAACTTTCAAGTGTATCTTTTAACACTTTTTCCTCTTCTTTAACGTCTAGTTGTTTTGAATCTGTGTCGATTGTTTTAATGTAAGCTTCTACATCACCATCATTTAAAGACTTTCTATTTTTTTCAATAGCTTCTTTGACTGCTTTTTCAGTATCTTTATTTACTTGAATCGTATCTTTTGGATTTCCTTTTTCATCTAATAGCACACCTTGACTATCATCCGCTTTGTCCGTCGTTTGCTTTTCTTCATCTTTTGATCCACAAGCTGCTAACACGATAGACAACACTAAGCACAACATCAATAATTTATTCTTCAATTCATACAATCCTTTCCCGACTAATTTCAATAGTATATAATAATCGTAACAGATTACGATGTAAAGGGAGAAGTATTAACATGGCAGAAGGACTAATTACAATCAAATCAGCACATGAAACTGAAATTGTCATTAATAAATCGAGATTTATCGCGAGCATTCATCCTGCAGAAACTGAAGAAGAAGCGAAATCATTCATACAACAAAAGAAAAAAGAACATCATGATGCAACACATAATTGCTCTAGCTATGTTATCGGTCCTACAATGCTTATCCAAAAAGCAAATGATGATGGTGAACCATCAGGAACAGCAGGCGTGCCTATGTTAGAAGTATTAAAAAAACAACAACTCCATAATGTTGTTGTTGTCGTTACAAGATACTTTGGTGGTATTAAATTAGGTGCAGGTGGATTAATACGCGCATATGGAAGTGCAGTCAGCCAAGTTATTAAAGAAGTCGGCAGAATCATTTTATTAGATGCAATACCGTTCGAAGTAACATTAGATTATGATCAAACAGGACGTTTCGAGCACGAATTGCAACAAACTGATTATCAACTTGTAGATACTGCATATACAGACAAAGTAACATACACAATACATGTGATAGCATCAGAAGAAGAACCATTTATAGATTTCTTAAACGAAGTCAACCAAGGTAAGTACGAATTAAACAGACAAGATATCATCGCACTACCATTTCCATATAATAAAGAAGAACGCTAATCGACATTAGCGTTCTTTTTTATACTTTGTTCTTGTTAATAAATTTAATATTGGTCTGTAATTTGCATTCACGAGTCCTGTAAATTCTACGATTAATTCTATTGTTATTAATATCATAATAAACATCATTAATACGCCGTATGGTGGTGATAAATAAAGGATGACACTTGATATGCTGAATAATATGGCAATCATATATATTAATATAACAGTTTGCCTATGTGTATAACCTAAATCTAATAATCTATGGTGTAAATGCGATTTATCTGCTTGAACGATAGATTGACGATTATGTAGTCTACGTATTACTGCGAACAACATATCGATAAATGGTACTGCTAGTATAACCATTGGGAAGAATAGCGATATTAACGTAATGTTCTTAAAGCCTAATAGTGATAACACACCTATAATATAACCTAATAGTAATGCACCACTGTCACCTAAGAAAATTTTAGCAGGATGTGAGTTAAATACTAAGAACCCTAATAACGATCCTATTAACACACTACAAATCATCATGATAAAGATATTCTGCTGTAATATTGCGATAAATCCTATTGTTACTAAAGCGATACATGATATGCCTGAAGCTAATCCATCTAAACCATCTATTAAGTTGATTGCATTCATTACTGCAACAACCCAGAAGATTGTCATTGGAATACTAAAGATTCCAAACTCTATTACAACACCAAATGGTAATGTAATAAAATCTAATGTGACGTGGTTAAAAACGACGATTAAAGATACAGCAATTTGACCTGCTAATTTAACAAGTGGTTTCATATCATATAAATCATCCACTAAACCTATAATATAGATGACAATCGCACCTAATATAATAGGAATTGTTTCATGTTCTACTGGTTTTCCCCACCATAAACCGATGAGAAAAGATATTAAAATGACTGAGCCACCTAATACTGATACGGGTTTAGTATGAACTTTTCTAACGTTTGGCATATCAACTGCACCAATTTTAATAGAAAGAACGATAACTAAAGGTGTTAGTATTAAACTTACAATCATGGTTAGTAATATTAGTTGTAAAGTAAACATTGAGTCACCTTCATTTTGTAATTGCACCGAATTTGATTAAAACATTACTTCTAGAATATCAAAATTTCATTCTACATGCTATAAAAACAATAGTATACCACATTTTTGAAATCAAAGATTTTTGTGTTTAAACTAGCTTTATAAGCAAACATGTGAAAAAAGAAACTTTTTTAACAAAATAACCTGTTATACCGTGACAAAAGCAATCTAATAGATTACAATATCATATGGCTTACTAAATGAAGGATGGTGTTAAATTAAATGATTCAAGCAATTATATTCAATATATCTGTAACTATTGCAGCATTTTATCTATACCATCGAATACAATATAGCGAAACGAGAACTGTGACTTTTTCACAAAATTATATCACCATCTTAATGACAGGTGTTTCAATATTATTAATATCTAATCCTATACAGTATCATGACTATGCATTCTCTTTAAGTTTTATACCTATTCTCTTCTTAGGAAGATTTACTAATTTATTTTATTCTGTTTTAAGTGCCGTAGTTATTGTACTATTTGACATTTTTGTAATGGGTACACCATTTTTAGATGATATCCATTTACTGATTATTGCAATTGTTGTTGGGATGATAGGTCCTTTTCTTAAACAAAGTGATTTCGTGAGTATTCAATTATTGTATTTAATCAGCATTATGATTATTGCGATAACGCTTATCTTTTTAAATCCTGATTCATGGCTCAACGAATGGTTGTTTCTTGTGCCAGTTTCCTTTATCCTAAGTATTATTAGTGCAAGTGTTTATAGAGACATTTGGATCTTGAAAAATTTAATTTCAAGATATGAAAATGAAGAATCCGTTGATTACTTAACAGGTTTAGGAAATGTTAAAGAATTCGATCGTTATTTAAATAAGACGACTGAACAAATAACTGAACAAGACCAATCTATGGCATTATTATTGATTGATATTGATGGATTTAAAGACGTAAATGATGCGTATTCTCATAAGGCTGGAGACGCGGTCTTAAAACAAATGTCGCAATTGTTAATCAACTATTTACCTAAAGATGTTAAAGCTTTTCGTAACGGCGGAGAAGAATTTTCAATTATTCTTGTTGGCGAAACATTAGATAGTGCTATTAAATTAGCGGAAAGTATTAGAGATAGCGTTCAACAATCTACTTTCCATTTACCTAACAAAGAAACAATTAAGCTATCTGTTTCAATTGGTGTAGGCTATTTAAGTGAACAAGATAACAAATCTAAACGTCGCGTATTTAAAGATGCGGATGATATGTTACATGAAGCCAAATTACAAGGTCAAAACAAAGTAATGTTCAATCCAATTATTAAGTTATAAACTGAACATAGAATTGCCTCTAGCAATTCTATGTTTTTTGTTGAATCGTTTTTAATTTGATTATTTACATAAAATTCAATACGAAACTGGAGGTTACTATGGAAGAGATACAAGACTTCACGATTATAGATGAAAATAAAATCATTGATGTTGTCATGACTGCCGGTCGCATACTTTTAGAAAGTGGCGCTGAAACATATCGAGTTGAAGATACAATGGCAAGAATCGCTACAAGTTATGGCTTAGAAAATACACATAGCTTTGTAACATCTACTGCGATTATATTCTCGCTTAATGACAGAACAAATACACGTCTGATTAGAATAGATGAACGTACAACAGATTTAGAGAAAATTTCTTTAACGAATCAAATATCACGTAAGATAGCTAACAATGAACTAACGATAGATGAAGCTAAATCAGAGCTAATCCATTTACATCATGCTTCATTACAATTTCCATTTTGGTTAAAAGTATTAGCTGCAGCGATAGCATCAGCCTGTTTTTTACCAATGTTTGGTGGTAAACAAGCTGAAGTCATCCCTTCATTCATTGCGGGTGGTGTAGGATATTTAACGATGTCCCTTGTCCATAACACGATTAGAATTAAATTCTTCACAGAGTTTATAAGTTCATTAATCATTGCTACAATCGCAACGATTAGTGTGAATTTCTTTATAGGCGTTAATTTAAGCTTAATTACAATCGCTTCTGTTATGCCACTTGTACCAGGTGTCTTGATTACAAATGCAATCAGAGACTTAATGGCAGGACAGTTGCTTGCAGGTATATCTAAAGGTGTAGAAGCGGCACTTACGGCATTTGCTATTGGTGCTGGTGTTGCTATCGTATTATTACTTAGTTAAGGAGGTGCTTTAAATGTTAGATTATATATATCAAATTTTGTTAAGTTTTACCGCAACGTTATTTTTCTCTGTCATTTTTAATGCACCTAAGAGACTATTAATAGCATGTGGTATTGTTGGTGCGATGGGCTGGATGATTTATACCATTTCGTTAGACTTTGGCATCGATAAAGTACAAGCATCATTCTATGGTAGCTTTGCATTAGCGTTAATGAGTCATATTATGAGTCGCTATTATAAGCGTCCAATGATTATCTTTATAGTTGCCGGTATTATACCTCTCGTCCCTGGTGGATTAGCATATGATGCAACTAAAAACTTAGTTATCAACAATTATGATGTTGCAATTAATACAACACTACAAGCGACACTCATTTCTGGTGCAATCGCGTTTGGTATTTTATGTTCTGAAATCATTTTCCAAATCTATGTCAGAACAAAGCATTCTTTTGCTTCTAAGAAACAAAAAAGCGTATAATAAATAACGTAAATAGATGTAAAGGGAGCGAGCAATTTGAAACAACGTCTAATTGATCGATTAACAAGATATGTAAAAGTAGATACACAAGCTGATGCAGCAAGTGAAAGTACACCATCTACTGAAAAGCAATGGGATTTAATCCATATGCTTGAAGAAGAAATTAAAGCATTAAATCTTGAAGTTGACGTAGACGATAAAGGGTATTTAATGGCCACTTTACCGTCAAATACAGATAAGGATGTACCTACTATAGGGTTATTGGCACATATTGATACGTCTCCAGATTACCATGCATCAAATGTTAATCCTGTTATTGTAGAACAATATAACGGAGAAAATATCACATTAGGTAATACAGACAAAGTATTAAGCACGAAGACTTTCCCACAACTTGAAAAAGTAATTGGTCATACATTAATGACAACAGACGGTACAACTTTACTAGGTGCTGATGATAAAGCCGGTGTCGTTGAGATTATGGAAGCGATTATTTACTTATTAGAACATCCTGAAATTAAACACGGCAAGATTAGATTCAGCTTTACCCCAGATGAAGAAATTGGTAGAGGACCACATCATTTCGATGTTGAACGATTTAACGCTGATTTTGCTTATACTTTAGATGGTAGCCTAGAAGGCGAATTACAATACGAAAGCTTTAATGCCGCTTCTGCAGTCGTTGAAGTTAATGGCGTAAACGTACATCCAGGTTCCGCGAAGGATGTAATGGTTAATGCTAATACTTTAGCAATGGCATTTAATGATCAATTGCCTAGTGATGAAGTACCTGAACATACTGAAGGCTATGAGGGCTTCTATCATTTATCTGACATGTCAGGTACTGTAGAGAAAGCAACGCTACAATATATTATTCGTGATCATGATAAAGCACAATTCGAACGTAGAAAAAATCATTTATTAGATATCGAAAAAGTATTAAATCATAAATATGATCAAGAACTGATAACTGTAACAATCAAAGATCAGTATTACAATATGGGTGAAAAAATCAAACCACAACCTGAACTTGTGAACATACCTGAAAAAGTTATTAAATCATTAGGTATGACACCTATTATTGAACCTATTAGAGGTGGTACAGACGGTTCACAACTCTCATTCATGGGATTACCAACACCTAATTTATTTACAGGTGGCGCAAACTTCCACGGACCGTATGAGTATGCTTCCATAGATGTTATGGAAAAAGCTGTATATACGATAGTAGGTATCGTATCAGAATTTGAACAACAGTCGTAAAACAACATATAAGAGCCTGAGACAAATGCAGTGTCTCAGGCTCTTATTTTTATATATTAGCTTTTAATAATCTTAGCGATTGTGTTGTTAAATGTCTTAAAGCTATACCTAATTCTAAATCACTCATTGAATATTGATCTTTATTAAATACTTTATACATAGCTGTTACATCTTGTTCCAAGTATTGATCAAACTTTTCCTCTGTTGCGCATATCGCAATATTGACTTTTTGATATTTGTTACAAAGTTCAGCAATTCTTACAGACGTCGTCTCCAGCAATTGTTGATTAGGTTTCAAACCTTCACCGAATACGATTAAGTCAGCTTGTTCAATCAACTTATCTAAATAAGTAAGCTCATTTACAACATCCCCACCTGTAACAAGTTGTGCGTCCCATAGACAATTAAACAAGGCAGCTAAGCCACTTCCTGAGCCACCACGTTCTTCTTTACCTAATAAGATTCTATGTTGGCTTTTAAATAGTTCACTAATATACCATAAAGCATTATCAATTGATACAGCATCTTCAATAGCAATTTGATTGATTGCTTGCTCTTTCATGATACGACTACTCTTACCATAATACTTCGATTCAAAGTCTGTTATCACTTTGATATTTTTATCTTTTAACCTTTTATCTAAATCATATAAATCAATTGTTCTTATATATTTAATCTGTTTTGCACCTTGGCTAACATCTATAAAACTACCTTCAGCATCAAAGAATTTAGCACCTAATGCTTGTAACATACCAAGCCCACCATCGTAACTTGCGACATCACCGACTGAAATTAATATCTCATTACTGTCTTCATTCAACGCTTCTAAAATCACTTCTCCTAGTCCAAATGAAGACGTTTCAAGTGGTTTAATAATATCCTCACTTGAAGTTAAAACATTACCCGCTTCAATGACAATGATATCTTTCTCTGTTACAACATATGAAGACGACTTTGGTCTCATATATGCGTCATGATGATCCACTGAATATTTAGTGCCAGATTGCCATAATAATACTGAATCTATTACTTCTCTTTGACCATTAAATAATGGGACTTGTACTATATCTGCTTCTTTAAATTGAGACTTTATTGCTTCTTCGACAAATCGATTTGCATGGTAACTAGATAAAATACTATCAAACTCATCCATCGCAACTAATACTCTCATAATTTTCACCTCATGCTTTTTATCTTAATTCATTATACTGTTTTTTACTTCAATTAACAAAAAAACAAACAGTCCAATCAGACTGTTTGCATATGTTTCACTTACTCTTCTGCTTTCGATAAACTTGCGACTGTGATATTTTCATGATCTGCATCCCATTCAGCATTACCATTAACAAAGTAAAATGCTTGTGGTGATTCATGTTTGATTCCAGTTTTATCGGCTATATAATCAGACAATTCTCTTTCTTCTTGAACAATTAAGTAATAACCATCCATATCTCTTTCATATAAGAATTTGTTAAATTGATCATATGCACTTGCTGAAATAGGACAAGTACTGCTATGTTTCATAACAAATACGTTTGGATTATCATTGAGTACTTTTTCAAATTGATCGATGGAAGTTAATTTCACGACCATTTTAATTCACCTCTATCATAATTTAACCAATACAATTGAACACTATATCATTTATCCATTTATATGGCAAATTCTATTTTTAATAATTATCTTTATTATCTTTACCCACAATCTATAATATTAACCACAAGACAATTTTGGTATACTTGTTAATATATATTAAGGAGGTGCGAAATTTGTCAAAAAATACTTCACCCGTACTTATTAAAAGATGGGGTATGATTGATACGATCAATGCATGTTTACTTATTATTTCTGTCTTATTTTTATTTGATTTTAAAAACCAACCTGCATTATCGTATATTCTTGTAATAGCATTTTCTATATGGTTTATTTCACTTATAGGTAAAAATATATATTTATCAAAGCGCAACAAAGACAACCCTAAAGATACAATTGATAAGCAATAAAATAAAACACACCGATTACATAAAACAATGTATTTGGTGTGTTTTACTTATCTAATCTATCTATCGCTTTGTTGTACTTTTCATCTTTACCTAAGTAACTAAATTGAGAACTTACGCCATTTTGTACTTGGACTTTTTGAAGTTTATCTTCTATAAGAATACCTTTTTTACGTTCTTTATAGTAATTAATTAAAGTATAATACACTTCTATTTGAGCTTGTCTCATCTGATTAACACGTTTAGATGAAATATTCGTTTGATTCAGTGATTTAATATTTTTAGAAAATAATGGGATAATATCTTTCTCAATATAGTCCGCTCTATCTTGCACGTTTTGAGTATCATTTAAATATTTAGCTTTCGTACTTAATTCTTCACTATTCTTATCAATAACAGAAACAAGCGCATCATAATCTTCTTTATCATCAGGATTATTTTTAGCTAATTTAGCATTTTTCTCTGCATCAGATTTGTTCTGTTCAAATACATCTGTATAGTCTAATATTTTCTCATTAGATTGGATGGATTGTTTAAATAATGAAATGTACTCATTTAATTCTTCTAATGTTTTTTCTTTCTTTTCTATATTACTCATGTAAATATCATGAGCATCTTGAACCTCATTTGTGCTTACATTTATATTATGAGCTTGCTTACTAAGATCTTTAACTTCAGGTATAATTTGCTTTTCGATTTTATCTTGAAGTTCATTCAATTCTTTACGTTTTTCAACTGTTACTTCAGTACCAATAAGTTGATCTAACTGATTTAATCTTAATTTATCTATATCTTTAAGAATTGAATTCTCTTTTTTATAAATAGGTTTCATTTCCCTTTTATACTTTTGAAGATCTGAATGTAATTCGTTACCACAAGCTGCAATAATTAAAACAAGAACAAATATCATTAAATAAAATAATTTAATTTTCATCATTGCACCCCTGTTTCACTTGTATTATACATAATTTCATGGATAATGAAAATGTTATATAGTATATTCATGCATGGATTTTAGAAAGGAGCTATTATGCTTAAACTTCCACAACCCTTTATTCAATTACAATCATCAGATGATTTTAAACTAAATTTTGAAAGTATTCAACAATTATTAATACATTTGCTTGATACGCCAGTGATAGATGTATTCCATATCGGTGGTACAAAACAAACACAATATGTTACAGAACCTATCGTAGATGTACTTGTTACGGTAAAATCACTTCACGATATTACAAGCCTCGATGAAAAAAGACTCAATTATCACCGCATATATCGATTACATAATGGTTACAATAAAAAAGTCATGATGGCTCAATTCCAAGACATGATAAGCTTAAAACAAATAGCACGTTTACATATTGTTGAACAAAACAATCAAATGTTATATGATTATTTAACTGTAGAGTCACTTTTAACAAATGATACAGATGTCATACAAACATTTGAATCCTTTAAGAAAGCTGCTTTACTTGAAGCAAATAGTATAAAAGATTACGAAGCTCAAAAACAAAAATGGTTTCAACAACTTGTTCAAAAACATAAAAAATAACCCATTCGCTTAAGATGATAAATCTTGATATAATAATGTGAGAGCATAATACAGAAAGGACGTCGTGCGTTGGAGAATCATACAATTTTGGAGGAGCTTTCTAACTTTCTCCCAAAATCCCTTATAAAAGTAAATGAGCCACTTAAAAAATACACTTTCACAAAAACTGGTGGCAATGCAGATTTCTACTTATCACCTACTTCATATACAGAAGTACAAAAGATAATAGAATTTGCTTATAACAATCAAATTCCACTTACATTTTTGGGGAATGGTTCTAATATTATCATCCGTGATGGTGGTATAAGAGGAATTGTTATAAGCTTATTACAATTCGATCAAATAACGGTGAAAAATCAATCCATTACATGTGGAAGCGGTGCAGCAATTATTGATGTTTCGAGACGTGCTAGAGATCACCATTTAACTGGTTTAGAATTTGCCTGTGGTATACCTGGATCTGTCGGTGGCGCAGTATATATGAACGCTGGTGCATATGGCGGTGAAGTCAAAGATTGTATCGACCATATTAAAGCAGTAGATGATACTGGTCAGTTACATATCATTAAAGGTGAAGACTTAGAATTGGACTATCGCACAAGTATAGTTCAACGTAAACACCTAGTCGTACTAGAAGCAACTTTTAAATTACAAGATGGAGATATTACATCTATTCAAGCAACAATGGATGATCTTACACAACGTCGTGAAGATAAACAACCTTTAGAATACCCTTCATGCGGAAGCGTGTTCCAAAGACCACCAAATCACTTCGCAGGTAAACTTATTCAAGACGCTGAATTACAAGGGCATAGAATAGGTGGTGTAGAAGTTTCTACTAAACATGCTGGATTTATCGTTAATGTTGATAACGGAACAGCTACAGACTATGAGAACATCATTAAACACGTTCAAAAAGTCGTTAAAGAGAAATTTGATGTGGAACTCAAAAGAGAAGTTAGAATCATTGGAGAACCTTTAGAATAAGAGAAAAAGCATGGGACATCACGTCCCATGCTTTTCTTATATTATTATTCTAAACCTTTAATAACTTCGTCTACTTGTTTTTCAGTTGTTCTTACGCCACCTGAAGCTAAGTACCATAATTGTGCATCTACGTTAACAACTTTATTGTTCTTAACTGCATCTACATCTTTAATTACGTCATTTGATAATGCTTTCTTAGCAGTTGATTTACCACCGATTGCTTGACCTCTGTCCATAGCATAGATGATTCCAGGGTTTTTCTCATTGATATATTCATAACTTATTGGTTGTCCGTGACTGCTTGCTTTAATGTCTTTATCTACTGGTGTAACACCTAATACATCAAAGATTAAGCTACCAAATCTAGCACCTGGACCGTATGTAGATAATTCACCTTCGTTAACTAATAAGTACATTGCTTTGTCGTCTGATTTTTTAGCTTTATCTTTAGCAGATTTCACTTTTTTATCTAAATCAGCATTTAATTCTTTTGCTTTACTTTCTTTGTCGAAGATTTTACCTAAGTTAGTTGTGTTTTCTTCTACTGATTCTAAGTAATTGTTATCATCTGCACCAATATATAAACGTGCTGCATCTGGTGCTGCTTTTTTCAATTCATCTTGTACTTCAGTTCCAGCTGTACGACCAGAGAATAAGATTAGGTCTGGTTGAACTTCTGCTACTTTATCATAGTTTACTTCTTTAACTGAACCAGTGTTTACAATGTCGTCGCCTTTAAATGCATCTAAGAATTTTGGTAATGATGCGCCACCTTCACCTTTTGGTACACCTTTAACTGCATCTTTAGCACCTAAAGCTTCAATTGTATCTAAAGCACCGTAGTCTAATACAACAACTTTTTTAGGGTTAACAGGTACTTTAACTTTATCTTCTACAGTTTTTGAATCACTGCCATCTTTCTTTTCACCACGAATTTGATATTTCGATTGGATTTCTACTGTTTTAGACTCACTCTTAGTATCACCTTTTGATGATTTTTCTTTACTACTTGAATTACTTCCACATGCTACAAGTACAACTGATAATACTGCAATTAAAATAAAACTGAAAACTTTTTTCATTATCGATGTCTCTCCTTCAAATATTATGATAAATTATGCGTCCAAAACCCTATTGCCCAACAAACTACAAACATCACTCCTTTCAATGTAATATCAATTTTGCTATATAGCTAATGTTTTAATTTCTTCTTCTTCGATGTATTCATCATCAAAATAGACACAAATACGTTGACCATTAATTTCTTGAATTTTAATTTCTAAGTCATAAATGTCACGTAATACATCTTCACAAATAACATCGTTTTTAATACCAGCGATTTCAACTTTCCCCTCTTTGATCGCGATAATTCTATCTGAATAGCATGAAGCAAAATTAATATCATGTATAACGATTACGATTGTCTTGTTCATTTCTTTCACAAGTCTTCTTAAGATTTTCATAATCTGTACAGAATGTTTCATATCTAGATTGTTCAATGGTTCATCTAATAGAATGTATTCTGTATCTTGAGCTATCGTCATCGCGATATAAGCTCTTTGTCTTTGACCACCTGATAGCTCACTTAAATATTTATCTTGAATTTCAGTGAGTCCTAAATAATCTAGCGCTTTATCAATCATATCTTGATCTTCTTTTTTTAATTTACCTTTTGAATACGGAAATCTTCCGAAACTCACGAGTTGTCTTACTGAAATTTTAAGTTCTGTATGATTAGTTTGTTTTAAAATTGCTAGTTTCTTAGCAAGTTCATTGCTTTTCATTGAAGCGATATCTTGATCGTCTATCGTGATTTTACCGTTATCTTTATCAATTAAGCGGCTGACCATCGCTAAGACCGTACTTTTACCTGCCCCGTTTGGACCAATGAATGATGTGATTTTCCCTTTTTCAATTTCTATATCTACTTCATCAACAACTTTATGATGATGATAAGCTTTTGTTAATCCTTCGACTTTAATCATGCTACATTACGCTCCTTTAAAATTAAGAATATAAAGTAAATGCCACCTATAAAGTTAATCATGATGCTAATTTCTGTATTACCTTCAAACAAGTGCTCCACGACCCATTGACCTAAAAATAAGCTGATCCAACTGATAAGTATTGAAGCCGGTAATATGTATTTATGTTCGAATTCTTTGATGAATTCATGTGCTAAATTCACGACAAGTAGACCTAAAAATGTAATGGGTCCAACGAGTGCTGTTGAAATTGTGACAAGTAGTGCAACCATAACCATTAACCATCTCGTCACATTTGTATAATTAACACCAAGATTAATAGCTTGGTCTCTTCCTAAAGACAATACATCTAAGTAGTTCTTTATCTTAAAAGCAATGAATATCATAATTAATAAAACAACGCCTGATATTGTAAGTAAACCTTCATTTATTGCACCAAAGCTTGCGAACATTGCACTTTGTATAGATAAGAATTCTTCAGGATCTATCATCATTTCAATAAAACTAGATAAACTTGAGAAGAATGTTCCAAAAACAATACCTAGTAATAATATGAAGAAGACATTTTGATCTTTAGACCTAAACAATATTTGGAATAAGAATAAACTAAATAGAATCATACCAACCAATGTAATCAAAAAGTTAAGATGATTATTGAGTACGACAGTCGATGTTGAACCAAATAAAAATATTAAAGACGTTTTAATAAACATATAGACTGCATCTAAACCAATGATGGATGGTGTTAAAATTCTATTATTCGTGATTGTTTGGAAAATAACTGTTGAAACTGCAATACTGCCACCTACTAATAGCATTGCAATAACTTTTCTAACACGTCCGGTTAATTGATACGCCAATATATTAGGATTAATGTTATAAAGTAAATAAAGTGCTGCAATTAATAGCGTTAACACAGATAAAAGGATTAATTTATGTATAGGGGTTAATTTATTGAGCATTTCTTGAACGTCCTTTCATCAGCAATACTATAAATATGAAACTACCAATCACACCAATTGTTAAACCAATTGTAATTTCATAAGGGAATATAATTAATCGACCTATTACATCACAAATCATAACAAACAATGCACCAAATACAGCTGTATGCGGCAATGCATTTTTTAAATGATCTCCTCTGAATATTGAAACTAAGTTAGGAATAATTAAACCTAAGAATGGCATCATACCAACTGTTACAACAACAAGTGCCGTAATGATTGAGGCAATAATCAGTCCGATATTGACGACTTTTTGATAATTAAGTCCTAAATTCACACTAAAATCTTTACCCATACCAGCAATCGTAAATTGATTCGCAAATATAAATGCTAAAATCAATAACGGAATACTAATATAAAGAATTTCATATCTACCGCTTGTAATAATTGAGAAATTACCTTGCATAAAATTACCAATACTTTGTACAGCATTTGTACGTAATGCAACAAAAGATGAAAAACTTGACACTATGTTTCCGAGCATAATACCAACTAATGGTATAAAAATAACATCTTTAAATTGAATTCTACGGAGAATTTGCATGAATAGCATTGTTCCAAATAAACTTAATAATGTAGCAAATAATAATTTAAGTAGTATGTTGGCTTCTGGAAAAGCGATAAGAGAAATTAATATACCTAATCTGGCCCAATCCATTGTCCCTGCAGTTGTTGGAGAAACGAATTTATTTCTTGTAAGCTGTTGCATAATCAGTCCACAAATAGCTAACGAGCTACCTGAGATAATAATACTGACTGTTCTTGGAATTCTACTTGATACTAAAATGTTCTTCTGTTCGTCTGTTAAATTTAATATATGTAATGGTTTTACTTCTGAAACACCTATAAATATAGAGAAGAACGTTGCAATTACTAATAAAATAATCAAAACATCTAAACGCATTAAAAACTTTCCCATTTCACACCCTACTTCTTTTTAGTTGATAACGATTATCATTATCTCTATTGTAATGAAGAGTATGGCTAAATGCAATGCCCTTTAAAAAAAAGAGTGATGGAATTAAATTCCACCACTCTTTTATAATTATTTTATATTAATATCTTTATTTGGCATTGTATGTTGATCTCTAGCAGTAACGTGACTTGTTATATTATATTGACCCGCATCTTTAAATTTATATTTTAAAGTATATACCCCATCTTTGTTTTCTTTAACTTTTTTCATTTCTGAAGATTTTTTGTCCCCATCTTTAACGATTTCAAACATCACCTCATCTGCATCTTCCACTTTTTCATCACCAAGTGTCACTTTTGCAGAAAGTTCTACTTCTTCACCTCTTTTAGCTTCTTTAGGTACATCTAAAGCCACTTCTAAAGCTTGAGGTTTATCAGAAGACTTATGCTCTGAATGTTGATGCTCATCCTCTTTCTTGTCATTTCCACATGCAGCTAGAACAGAAATAACTAATACTGTTAATAGCCCTAGTAATATTCTTTTCATGAATATAACCCACCTTTCAATATATTAACTTCATTATAAACAATAAATATCACATAAATTACCATAAATATTGAAAAATATGTTAACTTTTTAATTACACAATAAAAAGAGCCTAGAACAAAATGTATGTCCTAGACTCTTTTAATATTTTACTTTTCATCAAAGATGAAGTCTTCATCTTTAAGTGCTTCTACATTTAATGCAAGTACATAACCGTCACCTTTAACACTGAAGAAGTCATGGTTTTTAGTACTTGTATTTAATGCATTTTCAATGATAGGGTTGAACGCTTTTTCTTCATAATATGGTTCAAATCCTAAATTAGCTAATGCTTTATTCGCATTATATGTTACGTAGTTCATAACATCATTTGTTAATCCTATTTCATCATATAATGTTTTTGTATATTCGTATTCATTTTTGTATAGTAAATCAAGCATACGATACATTTCTCGATCCGCTTTAATTTGCTCATCTTGTGATAATTCATTTTTTAAACTTTGTGCATCTAGTCCTGTAAACACACCATGGATAGATTCATCTAGTAAAATTTTACGGATGATTTCTCCTGAAGTTGTCATACGGCCTTGTCCAGCCAAATATAATGGATAGTAGAAACCAGAGTAGAATAAGAATGTTTCTAAGAACACACTTGATACTCTTGCCATGTATTGATCATAAATGGAAGCTTCTTTACCCCATAATTTATGATAATTACCTACAATCATTTCTGATTTATATTTCAAGTGTGGTTCTTCAACAACCCACTTATCTAATAATTCATTTGTTTCACTAGATGGTAATAGTGTCGTGAATATATGTGAATAACTTTTCGCATGTATTTGTTCCATCATACCCATAAATGAATACACTGCTTTTTTACGTAAGTCTTTCGTATGCATCATGATTAAGGGCATGCCATCATCAGCTTGATGTGTATCTAATCCAGTAAGACCAGCTAACGCCTTTTTAAAAGCATTTCTTTCAGGTTCTGTTAATGTTTCCCAACTTGCTATATCTTTAGATACTTTAAATTCTGACTCAACCCACATTTGCGAGATGTTTTGACGCCAAAACATATTCGTCATATCTTCTTGTGTATTCCAGTTTACTGCCTTCATGTTAGATCTCCTATCTTAATTAATTTGATTAAATTGCGCAACTTGTACATTCTTCAACGCTTAATAATTTATTTCGTGTATAGTAAAGTGATTTTAAGCCTTTATGGTGAGCATATACGTATAATCTTGAAAGTTCACGTGTTGAAATCTCTGAATTTACATATAAAATTGTAGAAATACCTTGGTCCACATGCTCTTGAATCGTTGCAATTAAATCAATTAATTTCATTTGATCTGTATTAAATGCTGATTTGTAATACCACATTGTTTCAGGTGATAAGAATGGCATTGGGTAAAATGTTTCTGCATTACCATATGTTCTTCTTTCAATTTGATCGACAATAGGCATAACAGAACTTGTAGCATTTTGTACATATGAAATACTTTGAGTTGGTGCAATAGCAAGCCTATATGCATGGTATAAACCATTTTCTTTAACAGCTTCTGCTAATGCTTTCCAATCTTCAGCAGTTGGAATATCGAAACCTTCAAATAATGCTGCAACATTATCATATTCAGGTTTAATATCTTGTTGTATATATTTTTCAAAGTATTTACCTGAAGCGTAATCAGATTTATCGAAATCTACATATGTTTCGTGTCTTTCTTTCGCAATTTCCATTGAACGTTCAATAGAATAGTAATTCATCATCATAAAGAAGACATTTGCGAAGTCTTTAGCTTGCTCTGATTCATAACCAATTTTATTTTTAGCTAAGAAACCATGTAAGTTCATAACACCTAAACCTACAGAATGTAATTCATTATTTGCTTTTCTTACACCTGGTGCATTTTTAATGTCTGTATCATCAGATACAACTGTTAAAGCATCCATACCAATATGTACAGAATCACGGAATTTCTTAGATTCCATCACGTTTACAATATTTAATGAACCTAAGTTACAAGAAATATCACGTTTGATTTCATCTTCAGTTCCATAATCGTTAATAATTGACGTTTCTTGTAATTGGAATATTTCTGTACATAAGTTACTCATTTTGATTTGTCCAATATTAGAGTTAGGATGTACTTTATTTGCATTATCTTTAAACATCAAATAAGGATAACCTGATTGTAATTGCGTTTGAGCAATTGTATTTAACATATCACGTGCATCTTTAGCTTTTTTAATGATATTAGGATTTGCTACAAGTTCATCATAATACTCATCTAGATTGATATCATCTAGTGTCACACCATATTCACGTTCAACAGTATGTGGTGCGAACATATAGAAATCTTTACCTTCTTTAGCTAAATCAAAGAATTTAGATGGCACGATTAAACCAGTAGAAATAGTAGATAATCTAATATCTTCATCTGCGTTCACTTTTTTAGTATCTAAGAATTCTAATACATCATAATGGAAGATGTTTAAATATACTGCACCCGCACCAGGTCTTTGACCAAGTTGATCAGCATAACTAAAGCCACCTTCAAGTGATTTAGCAACTGGTAATACCCCTTTAGCGACACCTTTGATGCCTTTAATAGCTTCACCACGTGCACGCAATTTAGATAAGTTGATTGCGACACCGCCACCAATTTTACTTAATTGTTTAGCTGTTGAATCAATAAAGTTAATTGAATTTAAGCTATCATCTACTTCTAATAGGAAACAACTTACTAACTCACCACGTCTAGCTCTACCAGCATTTAAGAATGTTGGTGTTGCAGGTTGAATACGTTGTTCAATCATACCTTCAACAAATTGTTTAGCTTGTTCAACATTACCTTTAGCTAAATATAGAGAAACAATAATAACGTGTTCTTTATATGTTTCAAGGTATTCTGATTTATCATTAGTCTTCAAAGCGTAATCTTTGAAGAACTTACTAGCTGACATGTAACTTGCAAATTGAAAAGGAATTGAATCTGCAAACTGGTTAATCTCTTTTAATGATGCCTCACTATATTCTTTAAATAAGTCATAATAAAAGTCTTGTTCAACTAAAAAGTGTAAACGTTCAATAGGATCATTGAATTGAATTGTTTTTTCTGCTATTTCTTCTAAATATACTTCTAAAGCTTCTTGATCTTTTTCAATATCGAAAAAGCCGTCTTCTCTTCTCTTTGTTACCTTATTGTTTAATTCAATATGATTTTTCTTTTGTTTGTTTATCATTTTCATAGAGATTAACCACCTTTTCCTTAAATTCATCTGCTATTGCTTGGTTACCGTGTAACTCAAATTTCATCAATAAAGGGACATGATATTGATTCGCAATTTCTTCACTAGCTTTCGCGAAATTCTGTCCCCAATTTCTATTTCCACTACCTGCTACTGCTTTAAGATTATGATGATTCACTTTCAAAAAATCTTGTACAGTATCAGGTACTTGGCCAAATCCAATTGTACCTGTAACCATTATAAATGGTTCATTTATTTCATTTGTCTTGTTTGCCTCAGTGAGAGCCATTGTGTCAGACAATCCTGCTCTCTGTATGAAACGTCGTACATTACCAGTTAAAGAGTAATAAATTATCTTCATAAACTTTCACCTACCACATGTAAATGCTTATGCAACTGTATAAATGAAATAAAAAATACAAAAAAATGAACACTTTATTCATTTTTATTTCAAATGCACAAAACACAAGATATAGTGTTACGTTTTATAAGCACATACTATATTATGTGATTCATTATAACACTTTAAATGATTCATAACACTTATAATACCTTATATTTTTTTAAAAAATAGGGTTGACTTTCTTCTTGTTTCGACTAAGTGTTGCTATATCAACATTTGAAAATTGCTTTCATAAAATTTATTTGTCGAAAACAATCACTGAACAAGTCATATACTTTTTAAAGCGAATTATGATAATATATGTTCATTGATAAAAAATAGAAGGTGTTTACATGAATTCCACAGTAAAAGGAATAATTGCAATACTCATTTCTTCGATTGGTTTTAGTTTAATGGCAGTATTCTTCAGATTATCTGGTGACTTACCAGTTTTCCAAAAATCACTTTTCAGAAATCTCATCGCGATGATTGTACCTATTTACTTTGTCATGAAGTATAGAGCACCATTTTTCGGTAAATTAGAAAATCAACCGTTACTCATTTTACGCTCTACACTTGGACTTATTGGTGTATTACTCAATATTTATGCGATTGATCACATGGTATTAAGTGATGCGGATATGTTAATGAAATTAAACCCATTCTGGACTATACTACTTTGTGCGTTATTTTTAAATGAAAAAGCACGCAAGTATCAAGTAATTGCAATGGTTGTAGCGATTCTTGGTGCATTGTTTATAATTAAGCCAACATTTGATTCAGATATGATGCCAGCAGTTATTGGTTTATTATCTGGAATTTTTGCTGCAGGTGCTTATACTGCACTACGACCTTTAGGACAACGTGAAAAATCATATACAACAGTATTTTACTTTTCATTCTTTTCTACGGTTGCATTAATTCCGTTTGTCATATTTACATATGAACCAATGACACTTTCACAAGTCATCATATTATTATTATCAGGTGTCTTTGCAACAGTTGGTCAATTTGGTATTACAATTGCATATAGTTTCGCAGCAGCAAAAGATATTTCAATATTTGTATATGCATCTGTAATATTCAGTGCAATACTCGGTTTCATCTTATTTAAAGAAGTACCAGATTTACTCAGTTACCTAGGATACATTATTATATTCTTAGCAGGCTATTATATGTTCAAGAAAGCCCAAAGAAACCCAAAACCTAAGGAAGCAATTAATAAAGGAGAATCATAATGTCAGAGGGAAGAAACAAAGACGATTTAAAAGATATTACGTTATTAGGGAATCAAAATAATCAATATTATGATCAATACAAACCAGAAGTATTAGAAGTGTTCGACAATAAACATCAAGGTAGAGATTATTTTGTTAAATTCAATTGTCCAGAATTCACTTCACTATGTCCTATTACTGGACAACCTGATTTTGCGACAATTTATATTTCTTATATTCCAAACGTCAAAATGGTAGAATCTAAATCATTAAAATTATACTTATTCAGTTTTAGAAACCATGGTGATTTTCACGAAGATTGTATGAATGTTATCATGAATGATTTAATAGAATTAATGGACCCCCATTATATAGAGGTTTTAGGTAAATTCACACCACGTGGAGGTATTTCTATAGATCCTTATACAAACTACGGAAGACCAGATTCTAAATACGAAAAAATGGCAGAGTATCGTATGATGAACCACGATTTATACCCAGAAAATATAGACAACAGATAATTATCCAATATATAGCCGAGTCTTATTCAACATGACTCGGCTATTAATATAAATAAATTTCACATTTCAAAACATATTACTCACCAAAAAGAAAACGCTTACAATTTTAAAAATTTGTTCACATTTATCTTAAGCCTTGCCACTATTGACGCTAGTATTTTTAATAGTCATTATTGTATGAATATTGTTAATCTTTAACTTGTGTTTATTTTGTGAAAGCATTACAATTTAACATGTGCTAATTTTAAGTACATCTAAAAATGAATACAGTTTATTATGAGGGGAAGTAAAAAATGGGTAACAAACATTATACTAAAGAGGAAATTATCCAAAGTACACCACGTACAGGTTTCTTTGGTCATCCTAAAGGCTTGGCTACACTATTCCTTACCGAATTCTGGGAAAGATTTAGTTATTATGGAATGAAGGCTATTCTTGCCTACTACATTTACTATTCAGTAGCAAAAGGCGGCTTTGGTATTGATCAAGGTCTAGCACTACAAATCGTCTCAATCTACGGTGCACTTGTTTATATGAGTGGTGTTATCGGTGGATGGATTGCTGATAGAATTACTGGTACACGTCATGCATTATTCTACGGTGGAATACTCATCATGATTGGTCACATCTTATTATCATTACCAAATAATTTTACATTGCTATTAATCGCGCTATTGTTCTTAATTATTGGTACAGGATTATTGAAACCAAACATTTCTTCTACAGTAGGTTTATTATATGAAAAGAATGACCCAAGAATGGATTCAGCATTTACTATTTTCTATATGTCAATCAACTTAGGTGCTTTAATTTCACCATTATTAATTGGTTGGTTACAAGTAAACGTAGGCTTCCATGCTGGTTTTGCAGTAGCAGCAGTTGGTATGTTTATCGGTTTAATCATTTATTTCATAACAAACAAGAAATATTTAGGTTTAGCGGGTGTTGAAGTACCTGATCCATTATCATCTTCTGAAAAGAAAAAAATGGTCAAAATTGTTGGTATCACTGTCGTAATTATCGCAATCGTTTGTTTCATCCTTAGTCTATTCGGACAATTAACATTGCCTAATTTCGCAAACTTTATTTCAGTACTTGGTGTTGTTCTACCAATTTACTATTTCGTGAAAATTTCATTAAGTAAAAAGACTGAAGATTATGAACGTACACGTGTATATGCATATATACCATTATTCATTGCAGCAGTAGCATTCTGGATGATTCAAGAGCAAGGTTCTACAGTATTAGCACAATTCGCAGATACTAAGACACAATTAAGCATGGCTAAATTAACAGGTGGCGCAATTGATTTTAATATACCAGCAGCATGGTTCCAATCACTTAACCCATTCTTCATTATTATTTTAGCGCCATTGTTCTCAGTATTATGGGTTAAATTAGGTAAATTCAACCCACCTACTGTTTATAAATTTGCTATAGGTGTATTCTTAGCAGGACTTTCATATATTATTATGGTCGTTCCGTTATCAGACACATCAACTTTAATTAACCCAGTTTGGTTATTCGCAAGTTTCTTATTAGTAACATTAGGTGAACTTTGTATATCACCAATCGCATTATCAACAACGACTAAATTAGCACCAAAAGCATTCACAGCTCAAATGATGAGTGTTTGGTTCTTATCAAACGCTATGGCTCAAGGTTTGAATGCTCAAATGGTAAAAATTTATACAAGTATTAGTTCAAATGATTATTTCTTATACTCAGGTATATTCGCAATCATCATTTCAATCATCTTACTTGTAGCAAGTCCTAAAATTAAAACATTAATGGCCGGCGTAAAATAAGATCTAGCCATTTACCAGGTAAGGGCAACGAAAGTTGCCCTTACCTTTTTAGTATCAGGAAAGTTCTGATTGGTGGGAGTTAGAATGCTGTAACTTCCATTATTTCGAATTCTGTCCCTAATACCAACATCAAGAGCACCGCTTCACTCCTATCACACAACAATACGAGTTACACAATTAACTAATATGTGTAAAAATACTTTTTAATGATATATTAATTATTTTAGAATATTCACAATATTAGAACTTATTAAAATTTTATTGAATTTACTAACATATAGGGTTAAAATGTTCTTTAAACTTACCTGACAATCGGGGGAAGTTTAGAAAGGAAGCGATTTTTTATGGGCAAAATGACGCGAGAGGAAATGGTTGAAACTGTCCCTCAACATGGATTTTTTGGACATCCTCGCGGCCTAGGTATATTGTTCTTTGTAGAATTCTGGGAACGTTTTAGTTATTATGGGATGCGTGCAATTTTACTGTATTATTTATACTTTACTGTCAGCCAAGGCGGACTAGGTTTAGATAAAATTACAGCTCAACAAATTATGGCCATGTATGGTTCATTAATATTTATGACAGGTATATTAGGTGGTTGGGTAGCTGATCGATTACTTGGCTCTCGTAGATCATTAATGTACGGTGCAGTACTTATTATGCTAGGTCATTTAGTGTTATCTTTACCGTTTGGTTTAGGTGCATTTCTTATTTCTATGATATTAATCATTGTAGGTTCGGGACTTATGAAACCTAACATTTCAAATGTTGTAGGTGGTTTATATCATAAGAATGATAATAGATTAGATGCAGGTTTTGTTATCTTTTATATGTCAGTTAATATGGGTGCTTTATTATCACCACTTATTATCGACAAAGTACGTGTAAGCGTTGGTTTCCACCAAGGATTCTCAATCGCAGCTTTCGGTATGCTTTTAGCTTTAGTAGCATACATTCTATTCCAAAAAAGAAGTCTTGGAGAAGTTGAAAATTATCCTTCTAACCCACTCAATCATAAAGAAAAAGTTAAATACGCTAAAATGTTTACATATAGTGCAATAGGTATTGTTATTCTTTTAGCTATTTTATATTTAACAGGTTATCTTACATTTAATTCAATCAGTTTAATCGTTTTAATTATCGGTATCGTTATACCATTTGTATACTGGACAATTATGTATAGAAGCCCTGATATAGATCAAACAGAAAAATCAAGATTACTTGCGTATGTACCATTGTTCTTAGCTTCTGTTTTATTCTGGAGTATTCAAGAACAAGGATCAAACGTACTTGGTGTATTCGCGCAAGAACATACACAATTAGATTTAAATGCATATGGTATTAATTTCGTTATACCAGCAGGTTGGTTCCAATCCATTAACCCAATCTTCATTGTTCTATTTGCACCAGTTATTTCATTCTTGTGGCAAAAATTAGGTAAATACAATCCTTCTACACCACTTAAATTTGTAATTGGCTTAGCATTCGCTGGTATTTCATTTATTGCAATGATGATTGCAATGATGATGCAACAAGCTGAACTGATGAATCCAATTTGGTTAGTATTAAGCTTCTTCCTATGTGTTATTGGGGAATTATGTTTATCACCTACTGGATCAAGTGTTTCCGTTAAACTTGCACCAAAAGCCTTTTCAGCACAAATGCTTAGTCTTTGGTTCTTAACGAATGCAACAGCACAAGGTATTAACGGACAATTAGTTAAACTGATCGAGCCGTTAGGACAACAGAACTACTTTGGCTTAATCGGCGCAATCGCAATTGTCGTTTCACTTATTGTATTATCAATGACGCCAAAAATTAAAAAACTTATGCAAGGCATACATTAAAGTAAAAGACATCAGCTTGGGAAGCTGATGTCTTTTACTTTATTTATATGATTCTGATAAAGATTCTTGTTGTTTATTATATTCCCCGTTTTCACCAAAGAAATATGCTTCTACTTCTTTCCAGTTTTGAACTTTTGGCCATTTATCAATATCAATATTATGATCTGCTGCATACATAATAGAATGATTATTGAAGCTTTCTAGTTGTTTAGGATTATCATCAATTAAATAATCTGTATTGACGATACCTTTATCTCCACAAAATACAAAGTGTTGAGGGTCTAAGAATGGCATATGTTCTCTTAGCCAAGCGTATTTATCAGCAAATGATGTTGGTACGTCCATTGCTGCTGTAACAATATATACGTCATAGTATTCATTTAACTTCTGTACAACTTCCACAGCGTCTGAAAATACTTCTAAGTCTCTAAAAAATCCATCTTCTCTTAAAATACTTGTCAAAATACCTTGATGTTCAGGCATCATATTACGGATTTTAGTACCTTTAAGTTCTTCCATAGTAACATTAGAAGAAGTTTCTTCATTGTAACGTCTTAAAAGTTTTTTTATTGTGTCAGCTAGCACTTCATCCATATCGATACCAATTGTTTGCTTCGTCATTATACCTTCTCCTTTATATATCAATGTCTACTAGTATACCAAAGAACGCAATGCCTTTCCTTTATTACGAACTGTGTGTTTTAAAGAATTTTTCTAATACTTGTAACATCTTATCGTTATGTTCACTAAAGCCCATCGTAATACGTACACCATTTGGGAATGGTCTTGTGATAAAGCCTTCTTTTATTAAATAATCATATAATACTTGAGGTTCGTCTGTATTAACGTATATAAAGTTCGTTTGGCTATCGTAAATATGTTCTTTAAAAGGTGCATTTAAGAATTTCTCAATTTCATGACGATTCTTTGTTGTAATGTCTTTTAAGTATGCTTGATCTTTAATCGCGGCATCTGCTGCAACAGCTGAAAGTGATGTTACATTGAATGGTAATCTGACAATATCTAATTGGTCTAATAATGATTCATTAGCGATTGCATAACCAATACGTTGTGCTGCTAATCCATATGCTTTAGAAAGTGTACGTAAGACAACGACTTGATTATATTTTGAAAGCAATTCTAAGCTATTTAGCATGTCTTCAGCAACAGCAAATTCTATATATGCTTCATCTATTAAAACGATAATATCATCTGGTACTTTTTGAATAAATGCTTCTATTGCATCATGAGGCAAATATGTGCCTGTTGGGTTATTCGGATTACAAATCCAAATCAGTTTCGTTTTATCTGTAATTTGTTCATACATTGCATCTAAATCAAAATATCCATCTTTAATTGGTGTTGTTTTAACTTGAGCACTTTCAATAATGGCGTGATGTCTATACTGTCCAAATGTCATGTCACTTGTTAAAATTTCATCATCTTTTTCAAGAACTGCTCTTGAAATAATCATAATCACTTCATCTAAACCTGAACCAAAGAATATTTGTTCTTTTTTCACATTGAGAAATGTACTTAATGTTTCTTTCACTTCAAATTGTTTCACTTCTGGATAGTAGAATAATTCATCTAAATTAGCTTTGATTGCTTCTTTAACAGTTGGTGAAGGACCATATAAATTCTCATTTGAAGCAAGTTTGACCATGTCTCCATCTATGCCGTATTTTTCTTTTAATTGTCTCGGAGATAACCCCGGTTGGTATGCTTGTAATTCACTTAATTGTTGCTTCATTTTTAGACCTCCAAGTTGAAATATAAAAACGGTAAACCGAAATTTACCGTTTGTTAATTTATTAGTATTATAGACCTAATCATTTTCATAAATCAATGGTATTTAATCAATCAAGTCATTCTTCTGTAAATATTCTTTCGCGACTTGATAAGCATCTTCATCCTTAATTGTCACTCTATAATTCATTGCTTGCATTTCTTCATCAGATATTTTGCCTTTTAGTTTATTCATAGCTTTCACTACATCTGGATGCTCTTTAATTGTTTCTTTTTTCATAAGTGGTGCACCTTGGTATGGTGGGAATAATTTTTTGTCATCTTCCAATACAACCATGCCATATTCTTTAAGCTCAGCATCTGTTGAATATGCATCGATTAAATCAATATCATTACTTTCAAGTGCTTGATATCTTAATTTAGGTTCCATAGTTTTAACATCTTTAAAGTTTAAATCATATTTCTTTTGAATACCTTTGTAACCATCTTCACGGTCATTAAACTCTAAAGTGAAACCAGGTCGAATTTCATCTTCTACCTTACTTAAATCTGAAATAGTTTTAATATTATGTTTTTCAGCATATTCTTTTTTAACTGCTAAAGCATACGTATTATTATATTTCATCGGTTCAAGCAATTGCATATCAAATTTTTTATCAAGACTATTATTAGCTTGATTATATACATCTTGTTCTGTTGTTGATTTCGGTGTTTCTTTCGTTAACTCACCTAGAACTGTACCTGTGAATTCTAAATATCCATCTATTTCGTCAGACTTTAATGCATTAAATAGGAAAGATGTCTTACCCATACCTGCTTTAACTTCTACAGTGTTATCAGTTTCTTCTTCAATTAAAATCTTATACATATTTGTGATAACTTCTGGTTCAGATCCTAATTTACCTGCTAATGTGATTTTATCACCTTTTTGAGCAAATAAAGGTATCGTTACAGATAATAAGAATATGACTAATATTGTTCCAAGAATAATTAAAGACTTCTTGTATGAAATTCTTTCTAAAATTCTTAAAAATACATCAAAGAAAATTGCTAAAATAGCTGCAGGAATTGCCCCAAGTAATATAAGAGATGAATTATTTCTATCAATACCTAATAATATTAAATCCCCTAGACCACCAGCACCTATTAAAGCTGCTAATGTTGCTGTACCAATGATTAATACCATTGCTGTTCGAATACCAGCCATCATAACTGGCATTGCAAGTGGTAACTCAACTTTAGACAATCTTCTACCAGTCTTCATACCTATACCACGTGCCGCTTCAATCAATGAAGGATCTACTTCTTTAATGCCGGTATATGTATTCCTTAATATAGGTAATAACGCGTATATAACAAGTGCAATAATTGCCGGTATTCGCCCTATACCAAATAGCGGAATCATTAAACCTAGTAAAGCAAGAGATGGTATTGTTTGTAATACAGCTGCGATGTTAATAATAACTTCGGCTAACTTTTTAGTCTTTGTCAGTAATATACCTAACGGAACTGCGATTACTACTGCAATTAAAAGCGCAATAAATGATAATTGAATATGTTCAATTAACGTTTCTAAAAGTTGCCCTTTACGGCTTGAAAGTGTTTCGATTAAGGCATTCATGAAGAAACACCTCTATTCTTTTCAGCTAAATAACTAAACACATATTGTCTTGTCACTATATGGCTAGGTGATGCATTTTCTGAATCCATCACAATCGCTTCGTGCTCTGCTAATAATCCATATATGTCGTCAATCGTTTGTTCTGGTGAAACTTTAGGATATTGATCAATAGAATGCGTATTTACTTCTGAAATTGGTTGCGCAATATCTCCTAACTTCACTTGCTTTAATACATGCGCATCCACATTACCAATAAATGATTTTACGAAATCATTCTTAGGGCGATGAATAAAGTCTTCTGTCGTTCCAATTTGTTCCACATGTCCTTGATTCAATAAACAAATACGGTCTCCCATTTTCATCGCTTCTTCAATATCATGTGTTACAAAGACGATTGTTTTTTTAATTTGTGATTGAAGTTCGAGTAAATCATCTTGTAAATTCTTCCTGCTAATTGGATCTAGTGCACTAAATGGTTCATCCATTAAGACAACTGGCGGATCGGAAGCTAGTGCACGAATAACGCCAATACGTTGTTGTTGTCCTCCAGATAACTCACTTGGATATCTATCTCGATATGTTTCAGGATCTAAACCGACCATAGTTAGCAATTCATCTACTCTATTCGCAATATCTTTCTTTTTCCACTTCTTCATCTCTGGTACTTGTGCGATATTTTCTTTAATCGTCATATGCGGAAAAAGTGCTATTTGTTGGAGCACATACCCAATGTCCCATCGCATTTCCGCAACATCATATTCACTTATTGGTTTATCGTTAAAATATATAAATCCTTCTGATAAAGGTATTAACCTGTTGATCATTTTAAGTGTTGTAGTCTTTCCACACCCAGAAGGTCCTATAAGTACAAAAAATTCACCTTCATTAATATTAAAACTTACATTATCTACTGCTTTCTTATCCCCGTATATCTTTGAAACAGCTTCAAACTTAATCATTAATAGACACCACATTCCTCTTTTTTATCAGTACTAGAATTTCCTTTATATTATTTACCCTAATTCCACAATAAAATGCCTATTCTTTCTTAAATGGGTTGTTTATAATTTTTAATGGTTTCAATAAATATCGGACAATAGTGTTTCAATTTATAACTTCCAATACCATCGATTAAAATCATTTCTTTTTTAGATTCAGGTAATCGTTTAGCAAATTGCTCTAAAATTTGGTCAGAGAATATAGAAAGCGGTGAAACTTCTAATTCTTTACTTAAATCTTTTCTAACTTCTATTAATCGATTAAACAATGATCTATCAACATCTGTAATCGTTTGAATATCAACGATTTCTTTCGGTTTAGATTTAAATGGTGTTGTCATAATTTCAACTTTTCCACGCAATACATCCATCGCTTCTTGGTCAACACTTAATATTTCTTTATGTTCATTTAAATAGCCTTTATAACGCAATTCATCTAGTAAATGATGACATTCATTCGTCGTATAGTCTTTTAATATGCCATAAGTACTCAGTTCATCATATCCTAAAGACGTTATTTGAGGTGTTTGTTCTCCTCTTAATACTTGTATAATCATATTACGTTTTTCTTTTTGCTTTAATCTTGCAATACAACTTAATATTTTTTGCGCTTCAGTTGTCATGTTATATGATTTTTCTGATTGTAAACAACTAGAGCATCTGCCACACTCTTCTAATTTTTCATCAGGATTAAAATAATGAATCATCATCGCTTCTAAACATTTAGTCGTCTTCGTATATTGAATCATTTGTCGAAGCTTTTCACCTTGCTTTTCTTTGTATTCATCATCTGCAGAACTTGAAGAAATGAAGAATTTTTGAAGGTCTATATCACGGTCTGAGAATAATAAGATACATTCACTGTCTAACTGATCACGACCAGCTCGACCAGCCTCTTGATAATATGATTCGATATCTTGAGGCATATTATAATGAATCACGTATCTAACATTTGATTTATCGATTCCCATACCAAAAGCATTTGTTGCAATTGCTAATTTGATATCATCTTCAATAAATTTACGTTGTGCACGTTCTCGTTCATCTTTTGGTAGCCCTGCATGATACATCACATTTTTAATCTCTAAATCATCAAATGTTTCACTTAATTGTTCAACTTGTTTTCTAGTAGAACAATAAATAATACCTGATTGATTAATATTTTTCTTCACATAATCTTTAACAAAATTAAGTCTCTGATATGTATTGTTCACTTTAAAAGTTAAGTTCTCACGTTTAATAGACGTTTCAACAATATCACTTTCAGCAATTCCTAATTTTTGAGAGATATCTTCTTGTACTTCTTTAGTGGCTGTTGCTGTTAATGCCACCAATCTAAAATGATGAGGCAAGCTCATAACATGTGTAATCACTTCTTGATAACTTGGTCTAAAATCATGTCCCCACTTCGAAATACAATGTGCTTCATCAAATGCGATGAGCTTTACATTACATTTATTCAACATTTGTATAAATTGTGGTTGATTAAATCTTTCAGGTGCAATATATAGAAATTTCAACTGTCCTGAGACAAGTTCATTCTCTACTCTTTTTTTCTCTTTAGCTGTTAAAGTACTGTTTAAAAATTCAGCTTTGATTCCCATCGATCTCAAGCTATCAACTTGGTCTTTCATTAATGAAATCAATGGACTAATCACAATCGTTAATCCATCTAAATATAGACCCGGTACTTGATAACAAATCGATTTACCGCCACCTGTTGGCATAACACCTAAAGTGGGACGATGATCAATAACTTTATCAATAATTTCTTTCTGTCCATCTCTAAATTGTTGATATCCGAAATACTCTTTTAAAATATTTTGCATCTATATATACACCTCTATACGCTTATAATCTGTCTGATAAGGATGACCAACGCATATAATCTTCTTCATATTGCGTTTCAATTGATGTCTTTTCATTTGCGAGATCATTTAATTTTTCATAATTTGTAGCATGTTCAACCATTTCTTGGTCGATTTCTTCTAATCTTGTTTCTATATATTCAATATTTTTCTCAAGTTGTTCTAGTTCACGCTTTTCTTTGAACGATAATCTAGCAGAAGTCTTAGGTTTCGTTTCTGTTTTTTGAACTTCTTTATGTTGTTGTGTTGCTTTTTTCTCAATCTCTCTTTTATATTCTAAATAATCTTCAAATGTACCTAACATAGGTTCGATTTGTTTATCATGGATATACCAATATTTATTGGCCACTTTATTTAAGAAATATCTATCATGACTTACCGTTATAACCGTTCCACCGAATTCATTAATATATGCTTCTAATATTGTTAAAGTTTCAGTATCTAAATCGTTTGTTGGCTCATCAAGAATTAATACATTCGGTTCGTGAACTAATAGTTTTAATAAATATAAACGTTTTTGTTCTCCACCTGATAATTTATTAATTTGCGTGCCATGCGTTTGACTTGGGAATAGAAATCTTTCTAACAACTGCGTAACAGATACAACTGTGCCATCTTTTTCTTTAGCAACTTCACTTTCTTCTCTTAAATAATCAATCATTCTCTTATCTGAAGTTAAACTTTCGTCTTGCTGTTTAAAATAAGCAATTTTCACAGTTTGACCTGTAATAAGATTACCTTCAAATGTTTGATCTAAGCCACTAATAATATTGAGTAATGTCGTTTTACCTGCGCCGTTTTCTCCAACAATACCAATTCTATCGCCTTTTTGAATAATCGTTGTAAAGTGTTCAAATAATTTTCTATCTCCAACAGATTTAGAAATATCGTCTAACTCAAATACTTGTTTACCGAGACGAGCATGCGCTAAATTCAAACTTGCTTCACCTTGTGTTTTTCTATTTGATAAATCTTCTTCTAACGTATTAAATCGTTGTATTCTTGCTTGTTGTTTCGTTGATCTAGCTTTAGCACCTTGTCTCATCCAATGCAATTCTTGTTTATACAGCGCTTTCTTTTTAACATGTTGTTGTGCTTCAATCTCTTCTTTTTCAGCTCTTGCTTCAATATACGCTTCATAATTACCTGGATAACTTGTAAGTTTACCATTTGAAAGTTCAACAATTCTTGTAGAAACTTGATTTAAAAAATGACGATCATGTGTAACAAACATGATTGTGTGGGGATATTGTTTAATATAGTTAACGAGCCATTCAATTCCTTCAATGTCTAAATGGTTTGTCGGTTCATCTAATAATAATAAATCTGGTTTACGTATTAATTCTTTTGCTAATGCAACTCTTTTTTTCTGTCCACCACTTAATGTAGCTATTTTTTTAAGATAGTCATTTATACCTAGTTTTGATAGAATAGTTTTAACGTCTGCACTGTAATCCCATGCATTTAATCGATCCATATCAGATTGATATTTCATCATAAGATCTAAATCTTTAGATTCACCCGTCTGTTGATATTGATTTAAAGCATTTTCGTATTTAGAAATCACTTTCGTCATTTCAGTTTCGTTATTCAATACTTCATCGATTACAGTTAAAGATTCATCAAGTTCAGGCTTTTGGCTTGCATATGCAATTTGATATTGGTTAGGATAAGATGTCTTCGCATCATAATCATCATCAATATTTGCAATAACTTTAAGCAAAGTACTTTTCCCTGTTCCATTGATTCCAACTAAACCAATGCGTTCTTTGTAAGAAATGGATAAATCTAAATCATCAAAAATAATTTTGTCACCATATTGCTTATTAAGTTTTTCAATTTTATATGCTTCCATGAATTAACATCCTTTAGTATTCTCAGTTTTCAATTAATATATTATACACTTTTTTTTACACAAAAGATATGAAGGAGCAAAAACTATGCAACAGATTTTTACAGAACTACCACCATACTTGCAAGCATTATTCGCAGGTATCATCACATGGCTGTTAACAGCATTCGGTGCATCGTTTGTTTACTTGTTCAAAAATATAGACACAAAGGTTATCAATACAATGCAAGGTTTCGCTGCAGGTGTCATGATTGCAGCTAGTTTTTGGTCTTTATTACAACCTTCTATAGAACAAAGTTCACATTCAGCAATGCCTTGGCTTCCAGCCGCAATCGGCTTTCTTTTAGGCGGATTGTTTATTAGACTACTAGACTTTGTCATACCCCATGCACACCAAAATGCAGTTGATAAAAGTCAGCGAGTAGAAGGACCTGACACTAAATTAGGCAAAAACACTTTGCTATTTTTAGCCATCACATTGCATAACATTCCAGAAGGTATGGCCATCGGTGTTGCTTTCGGTGGTGTTGCAACTGGAAACGAAGGTGCAACATTATTAGGCGCACTCGGATTAGCAATAGGTATCGGTATACAAAACATTCCAGAAGGCGCAGCACTCTCTATGCCAATCCGTGCTTCAGGTTTATCAAGATGGAAGTCATTTAACTATGGTCAAGCATCAGCTTTAGTTGAACCTGTATTCGCAATGCTAGGCGCATTACTAGTTGTCATTGCGACACCTGTATTACCTTATGCATTAGCATTCGCAGCCGGCGCAATGATATTTGTCGTTGTAGAAGAACTCATCCCCGAATCACAGTCAGGTAACAACACTGACTTAGCAACATTAGGATTAATGGGAGGATTCACAATAATGATGATATTAGATGTCGCTTTAGGATAGATAGAATACAAATCCCAATCGTGAGGACGATTGGGATTTTTTCATTGATTAATGTGTTGAGGGTTGGGGGTATGGGCATTGTGGAGATTGCGTGAATTAGAGATGTCGATGATTTTTGGGAATGTCTATGTTGGGAATGTCATGGCTTAACTTGGAGTTAAGCTACGACTTAGGCTATCTCTTGGCTTTATTAGGTAATTAATCTACGACTTGGATGATCTCTTGGCTTTATTAGAAAGTTAAGCTACGACATGGATGTTTTTTAATTAATCAAAAGTGTTCATTTCTATAAAATCATTTGAAATTTTTGAAAAGATGTGAGTTTATTACAACTTTAACTCACATCTTTTCCAATCTCGTGAGTTTATTTCCTCTTTAACTCACATCTTCAGCAATCTCGTGAGTTTACCACCTCTTTAACTCACATCTTGACCTATCTCGTGAGTTTACTGCCTCTTTAACTCACATCTTCTTCAATCTCGTGAGTTTACCACCACTTTAACTCACATCTTCTTCAATCTCGTGAGTTTATTACCTCTTTAACTCACGTCTTTCCCAATCTCGTGAGTTTACCACCTCTTTAACTCACATCTTGACCTATCTCGTGAGTTTACTGCCTCTTTAACTCACATCTTCTTCAATCTCGT